>JBDTQC010000341.1:0-4479 GCA_039932405.1 Ideonella sp. | reverse complement strand
AACCGATCCAGCGGCCGTCGTGGAACTACCGCAAGGAAGACGGCGGCGGCATGATTCTCGACATGATGTGCCACTGGCGTTATGTGCTCGACAACCTGTTCGGCGAGGTGCAATCGGTCTCGTGCCTGGGCGCCACCCACATCCCGCAACGTTGGGACGAGGCCGGCAAGCCGTACCAGGCAACCGCCGACGATGCAGCCTACGCGACCGTGCAGCTGAAAGGTCATCAGGGTGAACCGGTGGTGGCGCAACTGAACATGTCGTGGGCCACCCGCGTGCGGCGTGACGACCTGGTCACTTTCCATGTTGATGGCACGCATGGCTCGGCGGTCGCGGGCCTGTCGTCGTGCCGCGCACAGTCGCGGGTCACCACGCCGCGCCCGGTCTGGAACCCGGACGTCAAGCAGACGATGAATTTCTTCGATCAGTGGCAGGAAGTGCCCGACTCGACCACCTACGACAACGGCTTCAAGATCCAGTGGGAGCATTTCATCCGCCACGTGGTCGAGGACGCACCCTACCGCTGGACGCTGTCCGAGGGCGCGAAAGGCGTGCAACTGGTCGAGGCCGCGCTGCAGAGCTGGCAAGAGCGGCGCTGGATCGACGTCGCGCCGTTGGCGATCTGACGGGCAGGCTGCGATGAAACTGTCCTTGCCATTGCCGACCAGCGCCGGCCAGCTGGCGCACTACGAATTGCGTGCCAGTGCGCCGATTTCAACCGCAGCGCGCGGAACCACCTTCAACCGGATCGCCTATTCCGCAGCGCATGTGGTTGCCGATCCCTTGGCCAACATCGATCCCTGGCTGCAGTGTGCGATCGACTGGGACGCGACGCTTGCCTACCGGCAACGCCTGTGGTCCCTCGGACTCGGCGTGGCCGAGGCGATGGACACCGCGCAACGCGGCATGGGCCTGGATTGGCCGACATCGCTGCAGCTGATTCGCCGCTCGCTGGATGCGGCGCGCGACGTCCCGGGTGCGCTGGTCGCATCGGGTTGCGGCACCGATCAGCTGGAACTCGACGCCGTGCGGCGCATCGACGACGTGATCGCGGCCTACGAAGAACAGATGGAAGCGATCGAGGCGCTGGGCGGACGGCTGATCGTGATGGCAAGCCGCGCATTGGCGCGCGTGGCGCGCAGCCCGGCCGACTACGAACGCGTCTACGATCGCGTGCTGCGCCAGGCCCGGCAACCGGTGATCCTGCATTGGCTGGGTGACATGTTCGACCCGGCGCTCAAGGGCTACTGGGGCAGCACGAATCCCGACCATGCGATGGATACCGCGCTCGCGGTCATCGAGGCCCACGCCTCGAAAATCGATGGCATCAAGATCTCGCTGCTTGACAAGGACAAGGAAATCGCGATGCGCCGGCGGCTGCCGGCCGGCGTGCGCATGTATACCGGTGACGACTTCAACTATGCCGAGCTGATCGCCGGCGACGGCGTCGGGGCCTTGGCCAATCATCGACAAAGCGACGCGTTGCTCGGCATCTTCGACGCCATTGCGCCAGCAGCGAATGCGGCGCTGGCTGCGCTGGCAGCCGGTGATGTCGAGCGGTTTCATTCGATTCTTGCGCCCACTGTGCCGCTGTCGCGTCACATCTTCGCCGCGCCGACCCGCTTCTACAAGACCGGCGTTGTCTTCATGGCCTGGCTGAACGGCCATCAGAGCCACTTCACGATGGTCGGTGGTCAGCAGAGCACGCGCTCGCTGGTCCATCTGGCCGAGTTGTTCCGGCTGGCCGATGCCGCGGCGCTGCTCGAACAGCCCGAGCTCGCGGTGCAACGCATGCGCAGCCTGCTGGCACTGCATGGCGTGGCAAGCTGACGATGCGCGATTTCAGCAGCGATCATCGATGGCTGTCGATCAATACCGCAACGCTGCGCGCGCAATGGCCGCTCGACCGCATCATCACCGAATGCGCCGATCGCGGCATCCGTGCGATCTCGCCATGGCGTGATCAGGTCGCCGCGGTGGGCATCGAAAAGGTTGCGGCCTTGCTGCGCGACACCGGCATCGAACTGTCCGGCTATTGCCGCGGTGGCATGTTTCCCGCATCGACCGCCGCGGGCCGCGCCGCCGCGCTCGACGACAACCGGCGCGCAGTCGACGAAGCGCGTCAACTCGGCGCGCCTTGCCTGGTGCTCGTCGTCGGTGGATTGCCCGGCGCGCTGGCCGGCAAGGCCGAACACAAGGACATCGCGGCAGCGCGCAACGATGTTCGCGACGGCATCGCAGCAACCCTGGAATATGCGCGCAGCGTCGACATGCCGCTGGCAATTGAACCACTGCATCCGATGTATGCGGCCGATCGGGCCTGCGTCAATACACTCGAGCAGGCACTCGACCTGTGCGATGCGATCGACCCCCATCCGGGCTCGCCGCTTGCCGGACTTGGCGTCGCGGTGGATCTCTACCATGTGTGGTGGGATCCGAAATTGCAGGCCCAGATCGAACGCGCTGGCGCAACCCGCCTGCTGGCCTTCCATGTCTGCGACTGGTTGACACCGACCCGCGACCTGCTGACCGACCGCGGCATGATGGGCGACGGTGTGATCGACATCTCGCTGGTTCGAAGCTGGGTCGAAGCCGCGGGTTTTCGCGGTTACAGCGAGGTGGAAATCTTCTCGGCCGAGAACTGGTGGAAACGCGAAGGCGCGGAGGTGCTCGACACCTGCATCGCCCGCCATCGCAGCGCGGTCTGACACATTCAACCGGCCGCGCGCAGACCGATCGGAAATGCCCCCCACGGCGGCATCGGCAAGCTGGGGCAAGTTGGCAGCGGGCGTAAGATGGAAGTTCACCCCGACCAACCGTCCCGACTGTCGTGAAACAGCCCATCCAACCAGAAGACGAACCTGCACCGATCAGCGATGCTGACGCCCGCTCGAGCACCGTCAGCGACGACCGGCTCGATCGCGTCGTCGCTCATCCTGATGGCCACTATTGGGTTGCGGTGGACGGGCACCAGCAGTTCGGGCCGTTCGACACCGTCGAAGAGGCGTTGGCTGACATGGAAGTCGAAGAGAACGATTTCGAGGCCGCACCACCGTCACTGGAAGAAGTGGAAAACGCGCTGGGAATCGCCAGCTGGATCGATCCTGAAACCGGTGCGCCGCTCGAAGACTCGCACATCCAGCTCGATGACGATCACTGAAATTAGCTGAGCTGAGCTGGAAGCTGAACGCAACTCGTCAGCCGATCAGCATCTGCAGGCTGTGTTCGTAACGCCGCGTCAGGCGCTCAGAAACCAGCAGCAGTTCATCGCTGATGACCCGAAGTCCGGCTGGCCCGGCCGCACTGTCGACCGCTCTGACCGCCGTTTGCATGCGATCCCAGAGGGTTCTGGCCTCGGCCAGATCGTCTCGAATCTCCCGGCTGCTCAACGGTGTAGCCTCCAGATCCGCCAAGGCCTGCGTGAATTCCGATTCGGTGAGCGCGATCTGTCCGGTGATTTGCGGCAACGATGAGTCGGCCAGCAATGACCGCAGCAGCGCGTGTTTCGCCAACCGCTGCGACAACATGCGCTGACGCCCGCTCAGATTGATGATCCGCAGCGGCGCCGTCAGGCCGGAGTGTCCGAGTTCAGCGGTCAGGCGTTCGGCACATTGCAAGACCTGTTCAGCCAACTCGTCGGCAGCGGCGAGTTGCACACGCTGCGGACCGGTAACGCCGGCTCGGGAGGCCGCGGACTTGCTCGCCGTATTGGCCGTCTTGGCGAGGCCGTCCGACAATCGCTGCCATGCTTCGTGAAGCGCACCGAGCAGGTCGCCGTAGGTCGCCTCAGAGAGCGCTCGCCGCAGCTGCTCGAGGTTGGACGCACCCCGTTTCAGCAGCTCGTCGATCTGACTCGCATCGAGCTCGGGCGTCTCGCCCATCAGCCGAAATGCGGCGCGCAGGATCAGTTGCTGTGCCAGCATTCGCAATTGGCCCGACTGATTGACCGCCTCGGCAAAACGTGCCGAATCGATCACCTGCTGGGCAATCTGACCGACCCGCACATTGGCATTCATCGACGCCAGCCGCAACATTCGAAACGCCTCTTCTTCTGGCATCTGACGCGCCCGCATCAAGACGCCTTTCGCCCGATCGATCAGCTTGCGTTCGTCGAGGCGCTGCTGCAGCGCGGCCAACTGGGATCGCGCCCCCTGGTCGTGACGAAAGCGCGCAACCGCCAGATGCGCGAGCGGGCGCAGCCGGGATGCCGAATAGGCGTTCACCACATGGGCGCAAACGCCGGCAGCCAGTGCCTGTTCGATGCGTTGTGCGTCGGGACTGAGTGTGAACAACAGCACCGGCATCGGATGGGCGGACTGCAACGCCGTCAACGCTGCAATCTGGGCGTCATCGAGCTGGGCGGCATCGGCAACCAGCAGGTCCGGATCAGAACGCAGCGCCGAATGCACCAACTTGTGCCAATCTGCTGCACCAAGTAAGTGAAAACCCGCAGCTGACAAATCGAGACTGATCGATTCG
>JBDTQC010000340.1:0-4484 GCA_039932405.1 Ideonella sp. | reverse complement strand
AAGACGATGCCCACGGTGTAGAACAGCCCGCCCACCACCAGCCAGGCGAAACCCGCCGTTCCCAAGGCCTGGCGCAAGGGCCCCAGGGCCGCCACCACCGCCCAGCCCATCACGACGTAGATCACCACCGACAGAATGCGCGCCTTGTTGGCCCAGAACTCTTGCAGGCTGCCGATCAGGGCAAGCCCCCAGACCACGCCGAACAGCGACCAACCCCAGACACCGCGCAAGGTCACCAGGCAAAACGGCGTGTAGCTGCCGGCGATCAGCAGGTAGATGCTCTGGTGGTCGAGCTTCTGCAGGACACTTTTGGCGCGCCCGCGCAGGCTGTGATACAGCACCGAGAAGGTATAGAGCAGCACCAGCGTCAAGCCGTAGATCGAGACGCTGACGATTTTCCATGCGTCGCCATCCAGCGCAGCCAGCACCACCAGCACCACCGCACCGATGAGCGCCAGCACGGCCGCCACCAGGTGGGTGATCGCATTCAACTTTTCGCCTTGATACATCAGCCGGGTCGCTTTCGTGAAGGTTGCGTGGGCTTGATTTTTTGAGTGATTGCAGCTGCGTCAGCCGATGCCGGCATCGGCTTCGCCGCAATGCGCCAGGATAAACGCGCGTGCGCCATCACGCAGTGCCACGGCGGCCTTGAACCGGTCGGTGGGGGGCTGCGGCGGGAGTACCGGCTCGCCCAAACTGACCGTGATCGTGCCACGCCGTGGCAGCCATTCACCGTCCGGCAACAACGCCCGCGTGCCGTGGATCGCCACCGGTAGCACCGGCACCTGCGCCGCCACCGCGGCCGCAAACGCGCCGAGCCGGAACGGACGCAGGCCTGGCCTGCGTTCAAAGGTGCCCTCGGGAAACAACGCCAGCGAGTTGCCCGCCTCGACCACATCGGCCAGCCGCTGCGCATCGTCTGCGCTGCGCCGCAGGTCGAATCGTTCGACGAACAGCACCCCGAGGCCGCGCAGGTACAAGCGCGCCACGGTGTGGTCGAGAAACTCGCGTTTGGCGACCAGGCTGAAGTGCAGAGGCAGTGTCGCGAACAGCGCCAGGCCATCGAGGTAGCTGGCGTGATTGGCGACCAGCACACAGGCCGTGCGTGGCAGATGCTCGATACCGTTGACGACGAGCTTGATGCCCGCCAAGCGCAGCAGCAGACGCGCCGCCGAGCGGTTGACGCGCCAGGCCACGGCCGGACTTCGGGCGAGCGTGGTCAGCGACCAGACCGGCAGCGCGAGCAGCCCGAACAGCAGTGCGACGCCAACGCCATGCAGCACGTGCATGCCGGTTGCCAGCATTCGCCGCGCTTGTGGCAACAGCGATGCTCCCACCAGGCGCGTCACCTGCCACCACGCCGCGTGCCGGCGTGCTCCGATCTTGCCGGCCTCGAACAGCTCGCGGCAGGCGGCGCGGCGGATCTTGCCGCTCGATGTCTTGAGCACGGTCTGCGGTGGTGCGAGCAGCACGTCGTCGGGCGGCTGGCCGAGCACGGCGATGCTGGCCTCGACAATGCGCTGACGCAGCGCCGCTTGCGCATCGGCGCCAGTCAGCAGGGTCTCGGCAAGCACCACCAGGCGTTCGGTGCCGCTGGTGGGGTCGGGGCTGCCGAAAACCGCAACGCAGCCACGCCGCACACCCGGTACGCTGCCGACCGCGTCTTCGAGCTCGTGCGGATAGATGTTGCGGCCGCCGCGGATGATGATGTCCTTGCTCCGCCCGGTGAGGTAGACCTCGGCGTCGGCCATGTAAGCCCGGTCGCCCGTTTCGAGCCAGTCTGCGTCGAACAGACGCGCCGTCTGCTGCGGGTTGCGGTAGTAGCCCTGGGTGGCCGACGGGCCCTTGAATTGCAGCCGACCCTCGATGCGTTCGTCCACCTCATGGCCGGCGTCGTCGACGATGCGCACCGCATGCCCGACCAGCGCCCTGCCGCACGAGACGAAGCGCAGCGCGCTCGGATCATCGGCGGCGGCAGGCTCGGCGCGGCCTGAACGACTGAGCGGCTCGCGGCGCACGCTGTCGATGCGCGGCCCGCGCCCGAGTGGCGGCGACAACAGGCCGACCGTGCTTTCGGCCAGCCCGTAGACCGGCGTCATCGCCTCGGGGCGGAAGCCGAAATCGGCAAAGCGTTCGGTGAAGCGGCGCAGGGTCTCGGGCATCACCGGTTCGGCGCCATTCGCCGCGAGGCGCCATGAACTCAGATCGAGCCCTTCGATCTGCGCGTCGGTGATGCGTTTCACGCACAGCTCATAAGCGAAGTTCGGCGCCGCCGAGATCGTGCCGCGGTATTGCTGGATCGCACGCAGCCAGCGTTCGGGGTGCGCCAGAAATGCCAGCGGCGACATCACCACGAGCGGAATCGCGTGGTACAGGCTGGACAGCCAGGCGCAGATCAAGCCCATGTCGTGATACAGCGGCAACCAGCTGACGAACACGTCGTCGTGCCGGATGTCGATCGCCCCACCGATGGCGCGCATGTTGGCGAGCAGGTTCGCGTGCGTGAGCACGACACCTTTCGGGTCGCCGGTGCTGCCCGAGGTGTATTGGATGAATGCGATGTCGTCGCCGTGCACCGCCTCCGGCAACGGCGCAGCGCCGTCGCCGCCGCCGAGTTCGGCCACCGTGACCACCCGGCGCAAACCCGGCACATGCGCCTCCAGCAGCCGCGCCACAACGCGCGCTTCAGGTACGGTGATCAGCATCGACGTCTGCGCGTTGGCCAGGATGCCAGTGTGGCGTCGCACATGTTCTTCAATCTGCGACAGGCGTGCCGGCGGATAGATCGGCACCGGAATCGCGCCGGCGCGCAAGATGCCGAAGTACACGTAGAAGTAGTCGGGGCTGGTGGGCAGCATGATCGCCACCGTCTGGCGTGCCTCCAGCCCGAGCCGTTGCAGGCCCGCAGCAATCGTGTCGGCCTGCTGCAGCAGTTCGCGGTAACTGATGCGCACCTCTCCGGCATCGGCCAGGCAGATGATCTGAATCTGATCGGGGTGCGCGCGTGCGTGCCACTCCAGCACCTCGATGAGGGTCGTCGCATAGGCGGGCAGCGATTCGCCAGGTTCGGGTCTGATCGCACTCAGTTCGGTGTTCTTCACCGCAGAAGCGAAACCCACCGGTTGCAGTTGCAGACCGGCAAGCAATTCGCGTATGGTCGTGGCCGTGCCGAGCGCCTGCTCGGTCAGACCCATCCCCATGCCGCGCTCGAGACGCACCGCCAGTTCCACCCGGCTCAGGCTGTCGAGGCCGAGATCGCGCTCGAGCGCGCTGTCGAGTGTGACCCGCGGCGGCCGCCGCGCACCGGGATGCAGCTCCGTGAGAAAGGCGCGCGTCAGCGCAAGCGCTGTCTCCGCGTTCGGCTCGCCATCCACTGGGTGCGCCTCTCAATCAAGTCCATCGCCACTTGCCTCGCCGGTGCCACGGTGAATCCCGTGGATCGGTGCAATGCGACTTGACAGCGTAACCGCTTCGCGGCGGCGACCGGAAATTCCTCAACAGTCCGTGCGGCCCGCGTGCCGCACGATCCTGATTATTTCGAAGCCTTCATCTGCTCATCGGCCATCTTCTTGTCGTATTTGGCCTGGACCTTGGCCTTTTCCTTGTCGGTCTTGGCCTCGGCCATTTCATGGATGCCCTTGGCGTGCGCCTCAGCCACCTCGTGCTCGACCTTGGCCTTCTTCATGCAGGCCTTTTCTTCATCGCCCTTCATCGGCTTGCAGGTTTCCTTCGCAACCTTGTAGTCGGCGTCGGCCTTCTTTTCCATTGCCTTGGCATCATCTTTCGTGCCCGCAAAGTCAGCCGCGAACAGCGACGCGCTTGACAGGCTGAGCACGGCGGTGGTCATCAAGGCCAGCAGGGATTTGTTCATGATCGGATCTCTCCAGATACCGGGAATTCGGTAATCAATTCAACGAAATATGTGATTTCGCGACCATCGGAACGCGGGACAAATCGTCGTAGGAGGGCGCCTACTGTTGGCAAGGACGCGCCGGCCGATTGGCCCACCACGGTGACATTGCCGGCGTCTTCGCCGAAGTTCGTGATGTTCTTGTTGATGAACTGCAGTGCCTTGCGGCGGCGAAGCGCCCGAGGAAGGCGTAGTCGTTGCAGAGCATCGTCATATTGGCGGCAAAGCAGCGCATTTGCCGCCTTCGCTACCAGTGGGCGCCGAAGTGCTCCCGCAGTTCTGCAATCTGATCGTCGGTCAGTGGAGCCGCGCGCGTCCTCAGCCACAACCGGGCGGTTTCTTCCAACTCTTCCAGCACGGCGCTGGCATCGGTCGGGCTGCGGTGCCATACGTTGGGCCCTAGGCGCTCCAACATCACTGCGCGCAGCGGCGTGCCCGCAGCCTGCATGGCCACAATGCGGTCTGCGACGAGCTCTCCCACTGCCGGGTCGCCAGGCCTGTGGTAAGGGATCAAAGGGACATGCCCGACTTTCATCACGAAGTATGGGGTGATCGGCGGCACCGCGTCGCTGCT
>JBDTQC010000339.1:0-4520 GCA_039932405.1 Ideonella sp. | reverse complement strand
TGATCTGCGTAGCTTCCGTTCAATACTGGATCAGACGCTGGACTGCGTATTCATCGCGGGTTGCGACGGCTTCCATGGCGTCTCGCGCGATTCGGTGCCCGCTGGCGTGATCAAGACCTGGACGCGCAACTACGACTTCTCGTGGCTCGGCGTACTTGTCAAGGCGCCGCCGGTTGCGGACATGACCTATACCAACCACGACCGCGGCTTTGCCCTGTGCAGCCGCCGCTCGCTGAGCGTATCGCGCCTGTACCTGCAGGTGCCTTCGTCGACCGATCCCGACAGCTGGTCGGACAACCGCTTCTGGGACGAGCTGCATGCGCGAATGTTCGACGACGACCGCAGCGAGATCGCCGAGGGCGAGATCTTCCAGCGCGACATGGCGCAGCTGCGCGCCTTCATCGCCAGCCCGATGCAACACGGCCAGCTGTTTCTGGCCGGCGATGCGGTTCACATCGTGCCCCCGACCGGCGCGAAGGGCTTGAACATGGCGGTGGCCGACGCCCGCATGCTGGCGCGCGGCATGGTTGACTGGTTTCGCCGCGGTTCACGTGCCGAACTCGATCGCTACAGCGATGAATGCGGCCTGCGCATATGGAAGACGATCCGCTATTCGACGTACATGACCAGCCTGCTGCATCGCTTCGACGAACACGACGAGTTCGACCGCAACATGCAGTTGACCGAACTGGAATTCATCGCCACATCCGAGTCGGCACAGCGGGCAATCGCCGAGCAATATGTGATGTTGTCTGACGTGTCGGACTGAGTGATCGATTGCGCAGGCGCTCGACCCCCGGGCGATGTTTCGCCCGAGCCTCAGCGACTGACGCTGAGCGCGTCCCCGGTCCAGCCGCCGCCCAGCGCCCGCACCAGTTGCACGCTGGCCCGCCGCTGACGGGTTACCAGATCGAGTGCGCTGCGCTGAGCCTGCAGCATGGCGGTCTGCGAGGTCACGACCTCGAGGTAGCTGGCCACCCCTTCGCGGTAGCGCGCGCTGGCCAATTCCAGTGAACGCCGGGCAGCGGCCAGCGCCTGCGCTTCGGCTTCGGCGGCGGCCGCGTATTCGCGTTGCAGAACCAGTTGATCTTCGACCTGCTGGAAGGCGACCAGCACGACGCCACGGTATCGCGCAGCGCTCTCGTCCAGCGCGGCGTGAACGCGCTCGGCCTCGGCACGGCGGCGGCCGCCGTCGAACAAACTTTGCACCAGCGTCGGGCCGAGCGCCCAGAACAGGTTGGAAGCTTGCAGAAGTTTGCTGGCATCGCCGCTCTGCAAGCCGAGTGACGCGTTCAGCATCACCGCCGGGAAAAACGCCGCGCGCGCCACGCCGACACTGGCGTTGGCCGCCGCCACGCGGCGCTCCGCAGCGCTGATGTCTGGCCGACGTTGCAGCAGCATCGACGGCACCCCGATCGGCACCTCGGGCACCAGCAACTCGGGCGTGCGGGGCGCGATCGTGAAACTCGATGCCGGCTCGCCGACCAATGCTGCAATCAGATGTTCGACCACAGCCCGGTTCGCGGCCGACTGCCGTGCCTGCGACCGTGTACTTGCCAACAACGCCTCGGCCCGCGCCAAGTCGAGGCCGGAGGCGATGCCGCCGGCGTGGCGCCGCTTCACCGTGTCGAGTGCCGCGCTCAGCGCGGCGTCAGTCTCGCGCAGCAGGGCGGCCTCGCGGTCCAGCCCGCGCAGCTGCATCATGCTGTCGGCGAGTTGCGCCTGCAGCACCAGCCTGGCCGCCGCCAGATCAGCACCTGCAGCCTGTTCGCCAGCAACGCTGGCCGACACCTGGCTCTCCACCCGGCCCCACAGATCGACCTCGTAGCCGATGTCGACACCCAGCGTCGTCGAGTTGTACTGGTCTGGCGAGTTCGGGCCGAGCACCCGCAACGGGCGGCGGTCGGATTGCTCCAGCCGCTGCGTGTTCAGACTGGCTCCGACACTCGGCAACTGGCTGGCACGCACCTGCCCGACCGCAGCGCGCGCCTGCTGGTAGCGCGCCAAGGCAGCGGCCAGATCGGGGCTGCCCGCGATCAGACGCTGCTGCAGCGCATCGAGTTCGGGGTCCCCGTACAGCGTCCACCAGTCCGGGCGCGGCAACTCGTCGGCGGACTGTGCGCGCACCCAGGGTGCGGCTTCGCGGTAGCCCGCGGGCATGGCGATGATCGGCAGCTGCAGCGGCGGTGCCTGCGAACATCCGGTCAATGCCAGCGCTGCAGCCAGCGCCACGCCAGCGATCAGCCGTTGGCTAAACGCCGCGTTCACGGGCGGGCCGGCGGCGGCGCGGCCACGCGCACCACATCGCCGTTCTCGATGCCGTCGGGCGGACTGTCGATCACGCGGTCATCGGGCGCCACGCCGGAAGCCAGCTCGACCACCGAACCCAGGTCGCGCGCGACCGTCACCGGCTTCAGCTGCACCTTGCCATCGGCGCCGACCACGGCCACCCGCATGCCGGCCTTGTTGAACATCAGGGCGCCGGGCGGTACCGACAGCGTGCCCTTGGTGGCAGGCAGCTCGAATCGGACCGTGGCAAAGCCGCCGGGCAGCAGGTCGGCATCGGGGTTGTCGGCGCTGAGCTGGATCAGCATGCTTCCCGAGCCCGCGCTGATGGCCTGCGACAGCGATTGCACGGTTGCTTCATGGCGCTGCGTCGTCTGGCCGGGCACGGTCAGACTTGCCTTGCTGCCACGCTTGATGGCCGATACATAGGCCTGCGGCAGGTTGACGTAGATGCGGATTTTCTTCAGGTCGGAGACGACGAACAGTTCGGAGCCCGGACTGCCACCGGCCGTGATCAGTGCGCCGACATCGGTCGAGCGGGCGGTGACCACGCCGTCGAACGGTGCGGTGATGCGCGTGAAGCGTTTCAGCGCCTGCACCCGATCGACATTCGCCTGCAATGCATTGACCACCGACCGCTTGGTCACGAGGTCGCCCGCCTTCTCGTCGGCCTCCTGGCGCGATACCGAGTCGGTGGCCAGCAGCGCCTGCCAGCGCCGCGCGGTGGTGGTGGCCAGCGCGACGCTGGACCGCGCTGTCGCCAGTTCGGCCTGCGCCTGCAGGAGCTGCTGGTCGAGATCCGGCGTTTCGATCTCGGCCAGTAACTGACCGGCCTTGACAACGCCGCCAATGTCGACGGTCCAGCGTTTCAGGTAGCCGCTGACGCGCGCGTAGATCGGCGCCCGGGCATAAGCTTCGATGCGGCCCGGCAGCTCGAGCCGTGCAGCAGCGCCGGCAGCTTCCGGACTGATCACCGAGACCGTGCGCACGGTCTGGGCATCGGCGCGCTCGCGCAACTGGGACGCCAGCGTGTGGCGGCTGACCAGACCACTCACCACCACCGCCACTGCGGCAATCAGCAGCAGCATCGCAACCAGCAACAGGCCACGGCGCGATGGCGCGGGCGTGGCGTTTTCAGGCGGCATGCGGATCTCCAGAGACGCTGCGTGGCGCTGCAGCGCGCCGGCTGTCGCCGTGGGCCAGGCTGAACACCACGGGGACAAAGACAAGGGTGGCGAAAGTGGCCAGCAACAAGCCGCCGATCACCGCACGGCCCAGCGGTGCGTTCTGCTCACCGCCCTCGCCGAGCGCCAGCGCCATCGGCAACATGCCGATGATCATCGCCAGCGCCGTCATCAGCACCGGGCGGAAACGGACGAAGCCGGCGTCGACCGCCGCCACCACCGCCGCGTTGGCGGTGCCGGCCAGCTGCTCGAGGCGCTCACGCGCGAAGCTGACCACCAACACGCTGTTGGCGGTGGCCACACCCATGCACATGATCGCGCCGGTCAGCGCCGGCACCGACAGCGTGGTTCCGGTGGCAAACAGCATCCAGACGATGCCCGCCAATGCGGCCGGCAGCGCCGAGATGATCACCAGCGGGTCGCGCCAGGACTGGAAATTGACGACGATCAGAAAATAGATCAGCACCACCGCGCCGAGCAGCCCATAGAGCAGGCCCGAAAACGCGTGTTCCATGGTGCGTACCTGCCCCAGCAGCACCACCCGCGAGCCCTTTGGCACGTCGGCCGCATGCTCGGCGATCACGCGCCGGATGTCGTCGGCAACCGCGCCCAGGTCACGGTCTTGCGTGGTGGCATTGATCTGCACCACGGTCTGCAGATCGTACTGGCTGACCACCGCGCTGGAGTTGTTGCGCGAAAAGCGCGCCAGCCCGCCGAGCACCTGCGGCGGCGCCCCAGCCGCACCGCTGACCGGCAGATTGGCCAGCGCCGCCAGTGAATCGAGCTGGTACTGAGGGGTCTGCATGACAATCGGGTACGACACCCCATTGGCCGGATTCAGCCAGTAGGTGGGTGCCACCTGGCTGCTGCCGGCCAGGTTGACGACCAGGCTGTTGGTCACGTCGCGCGCCGTCAAACCAACACTCTGGGCCTGCGTGCGATCGATGTCGACTTCGAATATCGGCGCGCGGTTGGATTGCTGGATGCGCGCGTCGGCCACGCCGGGAATGCGGCGCACCGCCTTCGGCAGCCGGTGCGCATCGGCAAAGT
>JBDTQC010000338.1:0-4528 GCA_039932405.1 Ideonella sp. | reverse complement strand
AGACCAATGGTTTCCCCGAAGGATGGGACAGCGACAAAATTGGGAAATCTTTTTTGCAACCGCATCCAGCACGCGATGGTGCGTGAGGCGCTGTACCTGATCGACGAGGGCGTGGTCTCTGCCGAAGACGTCGACACCGCTGTCCGATTCGGCTTCGGCTTCCGTCTGATCGCCTGCGGCCCGATCCTGCAGAAGGAAATGTCGGGCTGGGATACCAACTACCGTGCCGGCAGTGCGCTGTATCCCCATCTGCACAACGAAGCCACGGTGCCTGACAGCATCAGGCAGATGGTCGAGCGGGGTCACACCGGCATGAAAGCCTTGCACGGCATGTGGCAGTGGACCGAGCAGGGTGTTGCGGCCGAAAAGGCGCGCATCGAAGGCTTGTTGGTGCAGGCGCTCGAACTGCTTCGCGCCGATCGCTGAACGACGGCGCTCAGCGCCCGGTCGCCCCGTCGATCAACTGCAGGATCTCGTCGAACACCGGATTGCCCAGCGCGACCGACAAATCGAGCGCGATGTTGCGGCGGTAGTAGGGGCTTAGGTCGAGGCCGACGCCGATGCCGTAGATTTCGACACCGCCCGGGGCCGAGCGCTGCTCGACCACCTCGCGCAAATGCTGGTCGAGATAATGATCGTCGTTGGCCAGCGCGGTGGCACCGTCCATCGGGCTGCCGTCGGAGATCACGAACAGCAGGCGGCGCTGGCCGTCTTCGCCCAGGACAGCCGCATCGAGCCGGTTGCAGGCCCATTCGACGGCCTCGCCATCGATGCCTTCGCGGAAGATGTCGGGTTTCAGCAGCGCGGCGATGTCGCGGCGGGCGCGGCGCCACGGGCGTTGCGCGTCCTTGAAGATCAGGTGGCGGCGCTCGTTGAGCCGGCCGGGGAAGGGCGGTTTGCCGGCGCGTCGCCATTCGCGGATCGCCCGGCCGCCATTCCATGCTCCGGTGGTGTAGCCCAGCACCTCGCTGTCGATGCCGGCCAGTTCGAGCGCGCGGACGAACACATCGACCAGCATCGCGATGCCTTCGATGTGCTGCTTCATCGAACCCGAGCAATCGATCAGGAAGCAGACCGCGCTGTCGGCGCGCGGGATCTGCCGATCGGTGCGAAACAGGCGCCGTTCCGCTGGCGACGTGATCAGCCGGGTCAAGCGGCGACCATCGATGCGGCCGGCTTCCTGTTCGTCGTCCCAACCTTCGATGACGGGCCGGGCCAGCATCGCCTGCAGCCGCCTCGACAGACGGGCCACGTTGAGGCCTTGCCTGGCGATCCGTCGATCGATGCGGTCGCGAAAATCGTCAAGCTCGGCTCGCCGTACCAGACTCGCCGCGAAAACTTCTTGATCGAACTGGGTTGTGAAGACACGGTACCCGAAGACCGCATCGCTGAGCGTCTTGCTGCTGCCTGACGTGGCGAGCGCCATGCCGTCGTCAACCTCTGCATCGAAATCGATCAGCAGCTTGAAGTCGTTTTCGCGCGATGAATCGTCCGGATCGTCGTCAGGCGTTTCGGTAGCCGATGCCGGTTCATTGCCGATGCGCAATCGGGCGGCGATGCGCTCGGCGATGTCCAGCGCAAACACGGCGTAGGCCTGCTGGTCGAGCCGTTCGCGGCGCAGCCCGGCCAGGGCCGTACCGATCAACGGCGAGAGCGAAATGCGGGTCGATTCGATCAGGTCTTCGGTTTCCTCCATCACGCGTGTACCGATGACCCAGCTGCGGGCCACCTGGGCCACGGTGTAGAGCAGCATGCCGCGCGAGGTCTCGGTCAGGCGGCTGTGATGGAAATCGGCCGACCAGGCTTCGAAGCGGTGGCGCAGGTTGTGGGCGATGCCCGGCATGTCGGCTTGCGCCATTGCTTCGACGCGGCATTGCTCGAGCAGCTCGAACACCCAGCGCTCGACCGGGTCGGCCGGGCACAGGCTGCGGTGCAGCGCTGCATTCGACCAACGAAGGCGCAGCGCGATGCCATCGGCAGCGCCGCGGAACGATGCAAAGTCGTCGTGCTCGAGCGAGGGTTGCAGGTGGGGGCCGAACAGCGGCAAGGCGCGGTTGCCGCGGTGGAGCCGCCGCGAGCGGAAAAAAAGGTCCCGCTCACCACTGATCGCCCGGATGGCGGCCGCACACAATTCTTCGACGCGCTGCTGCGCACGCGTCGAGGCCGGTGTCGTGGTGCCTGGTTCGGTCACGCAGCCGAGCCGGTTGTGCTGCCGGACACCGGATGCTGGAACGACTCTTCAAGTTCCATGTCGAAGCAGCGCTGAAAATATTCGGCAACGATCGGCCGCTCGGCTTCATCGCACTTGTTCAGAAACGACAGCCTGAAGGCCAGCGCGGGGTCGCGAAAGATTTCGCAGTTCTCGGCCCAGGTGATCACGGTGCGCGGCGACATCAGCGTCGACAGATCGCCCGCCGCAAAACCCTTGCGGGTCAGATCGGCCAGCGCCACCATCTGGCCGATCAGCTTGCGGTCCTTCTCGTAGTTCTTGCCGGGCACACGCGCCAGCACGATCGCCACTTCCTCGTCGCGCGGCAGGTAGTTCAGCGTCGCGACGATATTCCAGCGGTCGATCTGCGCATGGTTCAGCCGTTGTGCGCCGTGGTACATGCCGTTCAGGTTGCCGTGGCCAAGCGTATTGGCGGTGGCGAACAGGCGGAAATACGGATGCGGGCTGATGACCCGGTTCTGGTCGAGCAAGGTCATCTTGCCGTCGCGCTCGAGGATGCGCTGGATCACGAACATCACGTCGGGCCGGCCCGCATCGTATTCGTCGAAGATCAGCGCGACCGGACGTTGCAGGGCCCAGGGCACGATGCCTTCCTGGAATTCGGTCACCTGCTGACCATCGCGCAGCACCACCGCGTCCTTGCCGATCAGATCGAGCCGGCTGATGTGGCCGTCCAGGTTGATCCGCACACAAGGCCAGTTCAAGCGTGCCGCCACCTGCTCGATATGGGTCGACTTGCCGGTGCCGTGCAGACCTTGCACCATGACCCGGCGATTGCGGTTGAAGCCGGCCAGCAAGGCCAATGTCACATCGGCATTGAAGCGGTAGGCGTCGTCGATATCAGGAACATGGTCGTCACGCTCGCTGAACGCCGGTACCCGCAGATCGGAATCGATGCCGAAGGTGTCACGCACCGAGACGCTCAGATCGGGATGCAGTTGGGCCGTATCGGTCATGCCTTGTCTCCTTGGTCGGCGCGCAGGCCGTTGTCTTCCCACATCTCGGCGTCGATCGCCGCCAGCGCATCGGCAGCCCGGCGCAGCGGCGTCAGAAATTCCCGAACCTTGTCGATTCCGCCGACCCGCATGATCGGCGCCTGAATGGCGATGCCCAGGTTCGAGCGGCCAGCCGGGTTGGGCACCAGCACGGCGACACACAGCAGACCGGGCAGAAATTCCTCGTTGTCGAAGGCGTAGCCTTGTTGGCCGACTTGTCGGATTTCATGCTCCAGTGCGTCGAAATCGGTCAAGGTTCGGGGCGTGAAGGGTTCCAGTGGTGCATGCGACATCAGCCGCCGCCGCTGCGCCGGACTCATCTGCGCCAGAAACAACTTGCCGCTGGCAGAACAATGCGCGGGTACACGCGATCCCGGATGCAGGTAGAAGCGCAGCGGTGCCGGCGTCTCGACACGGTCGAGATAGATCACCTCATTGCCTGACAGCGCGGTCAGGTTGCAGCTTTCGCCGATCTGCTCGACCAGCCTGCGCAGCACCGCATGGCGCGCCCCGTGAACACTGTTGTTGAGCAGCAGGTTTTCGGCCAGGCGGCGCAGCCGCACACCGGTGCTGTAGTGGCGACCGTCGCTCTCGCGCTGCAACAAGCCGGCCGCCTCAAGCTGTTGAAGCATGCGGTGCAAGGTCGGCTTGGGCATCCCGGTGGCTTCGACCAGGCCCTGCAAGGAATACAGCTGATCACGGGCCGCCATCACTTCAAGCAGCGAAAACAGCCGCATGGTCGGTGTGTCGCCGTTGATTTCGGTCAGCGTTGCCTGTTGAGGGTTGACGATTTCCATATCGGTACTTTAGCAAAATTATAAAAAACTGTACACCTTGTTCCAAAAAATGAAAAATGTATTGACACGGCATTGTCGTGGCTCTTATAGTTCGGCCACGTTGATGGTTTTCGGAACCTCACGTACCGAAATTTAACATTCGACACCCATCCTGGAGACTTCCCATGAGCCAATCACCCAGTACCGATCGCCGCGCCGCCGTCACCGGCCGTCAAAAGATGACGCCGTCCGAGGCGTTCGTCGAGACCCTGGTCGCCAACAACGTGACCCACATGTTCGGCATCATGGGCTCGGCCTTCATGGATGCGATGGACATCTTCGCCCCCGCCGGCATCACGCTGATTCCGGTGGTGCACGAGCAGGGCGCTGCCCACATGGCCGATGGCTATGCCCGTGTCAGCGGCCGCCACGGCGTGACGATCGGCCAGAACGGCCCCGGCATCAGCAACTGCGTGACCGCGATTGCCGCCGCCTTCTGGGCGCACAGCCCGGTGGTCATCATCACC
>JBDTQC010000337.1:0-4536 GCA_039932405.1 Ideonella sp. | reverse complement strand
CGCTGGCGTTGCTGGTCGACGCGGTCTTGCTGGTCGCGTCGGCAGCCATTCTGCGTGGCATCGTCGTCCACGAAGAGCGCAGGCCGCACCCTGACGCCCGGTTCTGGCGAGATTTGCGCGCCGGTGTGCGCTTTGTCGCCGGCAACCGGTTGCTGGTCGCGCTTGCGATGGCTGTGGGCGTCTGGCAGATGTGCAATAACTCGGCGTTGGTTGTGCAGATCCTGTTTGCTACTCGAACACTCGGACTCAGCGAGCAAGCGGTCGGGCTGAGCTACACCGGGATGGGCGTGGGCACCATTCTCGCCAGCGTGTTCGGCAACCGCATCAGTCGGCGCATCGGGCCCGGACCTTGTCTGGTGCTCGGCTTCGCGGTCTGCGGCGCGGGCTGGCTGCTGCTGTCGTTTGCGCCGGCCAACGCATGGGGCGTCGCGATGTTCGCGCTGATGCTGCTGCTGTTCGCCTGCGGTGCGGTGCTGGTCTTCATCAATTTCCTGGCGCTGCGCCAGGCCGTCACGCCCGCACCGCTGCTCGGCCGGATGACCAGCACGATGCGCTGGCTGATCCTGCTGCCTGCGGGCCCGGGTGCCCTGCTGGGCGGCTGGCTGGGCGAACATGTCGGGCTGCGTGCGTCGCTGACGTTTGCCGGTGGAACCGCACTGCTGATGGCCGTCGCGGCGTGGCACGCGCCGGTGATCCGTCAGGTGCGCGAGCTGCCCAAGCCCGACTCCGATGCGGATTGGATCGGCGCAGAGGCGGCGGTACGCGCAACGTCGGCCCTGCCGGAAACGCCTTGAGAGCGGATCCAGCCTGGCCCGCAGGCGTGGATTGAATGCGCCGCGCAGGCGTTGAGCGTTCACCGCGCCCTTGATGTTCAAGGGCGCGTGATCGGGCCCACATCGCCCGGCTGGACGCCGTGGTGACTGCCCCGTATGCTGGGAAGCCTGCACAAACCTCGGCCGCCAAAGATGAAGCCCTCCGTCCCTCGCCGTGTCGGCCTGTTCGTCGCGGTGGTGCAGTTCTTCTTCGCGCTGAGCTGGACTGTCTATGTCATCTACCTGCCGCAATTGGCCGCGCAGGCCGGCATTCCGAAACCGGCGGTGATCTACCTGCTGATGCTCGATCAGCTGGTCTTCCTGTGTTCGGACTACGCCTGCGGTGTGGCCTCCGACCGCATGGCGAATGCGAACGGCCGCTTTGGCCCCGCCGTGCTGGCGGCCACCGTCGTGTCGTGCCTCGCCTTCCTGCTGCTGCCTTACGTGACACCCGGAGCGCCACCGGCGCTATTCATCGCGCTGACCGTGCTGTGGGCCATCAGTTCATCGGCGTTGCGCGCGCCGCCGCTGAACCTGATCGGACGTTACGCGCCGCAGCCCAGCCAGCCGGCGCTGGTGGCGTTGACGATGCTCGGACTGGGCGTGGCTGCCGCCATCTCCCCATATCTGGGCGTGACGCTGCGCAATGTCGACCCGCGCTGGCCTTTCGCGCTGTCGAGCCTGACGCTGGCGCTGACCACGCTGGGCATCGTCGCGGCCGAGCGGGCATTGCAACGGGTCGCCGCATCGGCGACCGATGTGAAACCTGCGTCGGCCGCTACACCCGCCTCGGCATCTGGACCGTTGCCCTGGGCGCTGGGCATGCTGGCTGCGGTGCTGGCAGCGCTGGCGTTCCAGGTTCACGTCTTTCTCAACAGCTCGCCGCTGTACCTGCGCTACGCCAGCGCGGCCGACCTGCAGCACCTGTTGCCGGTCTTCTGGGTCGGCTTCAACCTGGGCCTTTGGCCCGCTTCGATCGCTACCCGGCGTTATGGCGGCGTTGCCGTGATGGGTGCAGCCGGCCTGCTGGCCGCGGCTGCCGCATCGCTGGCACAGATGGCAGGCGGCCTGGGCATGCTGCTCGCTGCCCAGGCGCTGGCCGGTCTGGCCTGGTCGGGCGTGTTGATGAGCGCGTTTTCCGCGGCGCTGGTGTTCGGCCACACCGGGCGCGAAGGCCGATGGAGCGGTGCCCTGTCATCGGTGCTTGCCCTGGCGGCTCTGCTGCGCATGGCGGCGCTCGCCGGCGGTGCCAACGCCTTTCAGCGCGACAGCGGTCTGGGGCAGATGTTGGAATGGGCGCCAGCGGTGCTCTGGCTGGCCGCTGGTGCGCTGCTGATCGCGCTGTGGAAGAGTCGACGCATGACTGTCGCCATCGACCCCGCTCGACGCGCTCCCGTCTGAGTCGGCGTGCCGTGCGGCACGCAAGGTTTCACTTCAGTTCACGTCTCAGCCAGGCGCGGGCCAGGTCCCAGTCGCGCTTGACGGTGGCCAGCGAGATGCCGAGCACCTCGGCGACCTCGTCGTTCGACAGGCCGCCGAAAAAGCGCAACTCGACCACCCGCGCTGCGCGTTCGTCGATGGCGCTGAAGGCCAGCAAGGCCTCATTCACCGCGACCACGTCGGGAGCCTGCGCGACGCCGAGCAGTTCGGCTTCCGACAGTGTCAGCGGTACCAGTTCGGCATCGCGCTTGTGGGCCTGCTTGGCCACCGCGTGACTGACCAGAATGCGCCGCATCATGGTCGATGCGATGGCCAGGAAATGGGCCCGGTTCTGCCATTCGGCTGAGCGTTGCGCCGCCATCCGGAACCAGGCTTCGTGCAACAGCGCGGTGGCGCTGAGCGTATGGCCTGCGCTTTCGCGCCGCATGTGTGCGCCAGCCAGCCGGCGCAGTTCGGCATACAGAGCCTGGAACGCCGCGTCCGTGGCGGCGGGGGCATTGGCGGCCTGGCCATCGAGCCAGGCAGTGAGGTCGATCGGATCGGTTTGCATGGGTGCTGCCGATTGTGCCGAAAAGGCGTGGCGTCAAAAATGATGCTGAACTGGATGAGCCATTTGTGTGCGGCGCCGTGCGTATGCAATCGAGACCCGCCCACGAAGACGATTTGCAGCGGCCACGCATCACGAGCTGTACCTTGCATCTGCACCTTGCATCGAACGTTCACCTACACTGCCGCCACCCCGATCCGGGCCCGGGCGTGCAGGCCTTTGGCCCACGCCGGCATCACCGATCTGAAGCCCTGATTCCTGAGAGCCTCATGCATTCAAAGACCCTGGCGCTGATCGCCTATACCCAGCCCGATGGCGAGAAAGGCAAGCAGACCGCCTTCAATTTCATCAGCGGCATGAGCGGTGGCGGCGCCAAGCGAGCCGGCACCAGGCCGGTCATCGCCAGCAGTGAAGAGGCCTATTCCAGCACCTGCCGGGCGCTGTTCCGCGAGGCACTCGACGCGATGGTGGTCAGCGTGGCCGCGGCGCGCAGACCCGGCCGATGAACGACGGCGCCGACGCCAGCGCGAACACCGGCCGGGCCGATCGCTGGGAGCGTGTCAGGGAGATCTATGCAGCGGCCCGTCAGCAACCCGCCAGCGTGCGTGCGGCCTGGCTCGAGGCGCAGGACATGCCCGCCGACGTCGGCGACGAGGTGCGCTCGCTGCTGGCATACGCCGACCAGGACGACGCCGACGACGGCTTTCTCGCCGCGCCGGTCTTGCCGTGGTCCGCGGTCGATCCGGAGCTCGACCTGCAGCGCCGGATCGGTCAGCGTCTGGGGGACTGGCAAATCACCGGGCGCCTCGGCACGGGCGGCATGGGCGACGTCTTCGAGGTGCGCCGCGCCGACGGCAGCTTCGAGGGTGTCGCTGCGGTCAAGCTGCTCAAGCGGGGCATGGACAGTGCCGCGGTGCTGCAGCGCTTTGCACAAGAGCGTCAGGCGCTGGCGCGGCTCAACCACCCGCACATCGCCCGCCTGCTCGATGCCGGTGCCAGCGAAGACGGGCTGCCGTATTTCGTTCTCGAGTACGTGGAAGGCCGGCCGATCGATGAGGCGGTGCAAGGGCTCACGCTGGAGGCGCGGCTGACACTGTTTCTGCAACTGGCCGATGCGGTGGCCTATGCGCACCGCCACCTGCTGGTTCACCGCGACCTGAAACCGGGCAATGTCCTGGTCGATGCCGAAGGCCGGGTCAAGCTGCTGGATTTCGGGATTGCCAAGGCGCTTGATCCGCTGGAGGCTGGCGACAGTCATGCAACGATTGGTGGTGTGCGGCCCTACACACCGCACTACGCCAGCCCCGAGCAGGTGCGCGGCGAGCCGGTGGGAACCGCCACCGACATCTACAGCCTGGGCGTGCTGTTGTACCAGCTGCTGACTGGTGTGCGTCCGACCGGCCGAGGCGCGACAACACCGGCCGAAGCGGCACGCAGCGTGCTGGAAGACGCGCCGACGCGGCCGAGCCAGCTGAGTGCCGACGATGCCGTCGATCCGCAGTGGTTGCAGACCCGCCGCAAGCTCGCTGGTGACCTCGACAACATCCTGCTGAAAGCGCTGGAAAAGCCGGCCGAACGGCGTTATGCAAGCGTCGATGCCATGGCGGCCGATGTGCGGGCCTATCTCAGTGGCCATCCGGTCAGCGCGCGCGCGCCGCGGCCCGCTTACGTGCTGGGCAAGTTCGTGCGCCGCAACCGCTGGGCTGTGCTGGCCGGCGCGCTGGGGGGCGTCGGCTT
>JBDTQC010000336.1:0-4538 GCA_039932405.1 Ideonella sp. | reverse complement strand
GTCAGCGCCGGCTTCGCGATCTACTTCATCAGCCTGACCATCGGTGGCTGGTTGCAGGGCGAGGCCATGCTCGACGCGGCCAGACCGTTCATGGATTCGGTGGCTGTCACCTTGCCCTATCTGAAAGGCCGGAGTGTTGGCGGCGCGCTGATGGGGCTGGGGCATCTGGTGTTCGCCTTGCATTTCGTGCTGCTGGTGACCAACTTCGGTCCACAGCGTGACAAGCCCGCGCTGTTCCGGCACTTCTTCGGCCGGGAGGCCACGCCATGAAAAGCGAGGTCAAGCTGATCTCGGGCGCGATGGTGATGCTGGCGTTGTCGACCAGCGCGCTGGTCGCCGTGCCCTACCTGGAGGTACGCGACGTGAAGCCCTCGCCAGGGCTCAAGCCGTACACCAGCGCCGAGTTGCGCGGACGCGAGGTCTACATTGCAAACGGCTGTGTGTACTGCCATTCGCAGCAGCCGCGACCGAAGGAAATGGCCCCCGACTTCGCGCGCGGCTGGGGCCGTGCCACGGTCGCCGGCGATTACGCTTACGACAATCCGCATTTGCTGGGTACCAGCCGCACCGGTCCCGACCTGATGAACATTGGCGTGCGCCAGCCCAGTGAAGACTGGCAACTGGGCCACCTGTACGAGCCACGTGCTTATGTGCCCGGCAGCATCATGCCGTCGTTTCCGTTCCTGTTCGAGCTGAAAGCCAAGGCCGACAAGGAAGATCGGGTCGTCAAGCTGCCGCCCAGCGCCGAGCCGGTCGGGCAGGTGGTGGTGGCGCGGCCCGAGGCGCTGGACCTCGTCAAATACCTGCAGTCGCTGGACCGCAGCTATGCCATCGTCGCGACGCCGGTTGCGTCGGCTGCTTCAGGAGCAACCCGATGAGCGAGCCTGAAATCCACACCCAGCAGGAGCGTGAGAACCCCGAGCCTGAAGAGGGTGCCAACCCGATGCCGTGGTTCGTGATCCTGCTCACCGCGGTGCTGTTCGCTTTCGGCGTGGTCTATATCGCTCGCAGCTCCTTGAGCAACGTGCCGAGCTGGGGCGACAGTCGCACCGTGGCCGACCTGCAAGGACCGGCCGCTGCGGCTCCCGGCGCTGCGGTGGATGGCACGGCGGTGTTTGCTGCCCGGTGCGCAGCCTGCCACCAGGCCACTGGCCAGGGGCTGCCCGGCGTATTCCCGCCGCTGGTTGCTTCGGAGTGGGTGACGGGCAAGGAGCACACGCTCGCGGCCATCGTGCTGCACGGCATCAACGGCAAGCTGACGGTGAAGGGCAATGCCTACAACGGCGCGATGCCGGCGTTCAAGGACCAGCTGCAAGACGCCGAGATCGCCGCGGTCTTGACGCATGTTCGCAACTCCTGGGGCAACCAGGCCGAAGCCGTCACGGCCGAGACCGTCGCGCAAGTCCGCAAGGATACCGAAGCGCAAGCCGCGCCATATGACGGTGACGCCGGCTTGGCCGCGCTGAAGTAGCAGCGGATCCGGCATGCGTTTGGCACGCCAACGTGAAACCTTGTCGCGCTGGTGCAGCGCGCTGCTGTGCCTGGCACTGGGCTCAGCCTTCGTCTGGGGGGTTTGGCGTCAAACCAGTGGCTTCGAAGTCTGGACCTTCGAAGGCCGGCGCCAGTTGCAGGTGGCCGCGGGCAAACTGCAGGCTCCGGTGGTACAGCTGCGCAACGCAGACGGCAGCGCTGCGCCCACGCCGTGGCGTCCCGACAGCGTGGCACCGGCGGCCTACCTGGTCGATTTCATCTACACACGCTGCCCCGGCGTGTGCCGAGTGCTCGGAAACGAATACCAGCAGATGCAGGCCCAGCTGCTCGAGCGTTCACGCCAAGATCCAGCGTATTACCGCGTGCAGCTGTTGTCGCTGTCGTTCGACGTCGCGCACGACGATGTCCGGCAACTGCAGGCGACTGCCGTGCGTATGGGTGCGCGCCAGGCGCACTGGCGCTTCGCGGTGCCGGCCAGCGAGGTCGACTCGCAATCCTTGTTGCGCGCGCTCGGCGTGGTGGCGATTGCCGACGGCGCAGGCGGTTTCGTGCACAACGGTGACATCCACCTGCTCGACCGCGAAGGCCGGCTGCGTGCGCTGTTCCGTTTCGACGAATGGCCGCGTGCCCTGGCCGCGGCACGCGCGCTGGCGGCCCGCTGATGCGACGCCTCAATCTTTCGGGCGTCCGCGGCTGGGCATCGCTGGCTGCGCTGCCGCTGCTGCTGCTGTGGCCGGCGCTGCGCCAGACGGTCGAAGGCCGCATGTCGCTGCACATGTTGCTGGAATTTCCGCTGCTGTTCGCCGCCGGCTGGGCGGTGCAGCGGCTGGGGCCGCGCCTTGCCTGGGTGGAGTGGCTGGACTGGCGCGGCTGGACCGGCGCCACTCTGACCAGCCTGGTTGCGGCCGGCTGGATGCTGCCGTCGCTGCTCGACCTGTCGCTGATGTGGCCCGGCGTCGCCGCAGCCAAATACGCCAGCTGGTGGCTGGCCGGCTGGCTGCTGGCTGACGGCTGGCGCCGGCTCGACCCCGAGCTGCTGCTGTTTCTGCTCGGCAATATCGCCTGGATGGCCGCCACCGCCGGCATGCTGTACCTCGACACGCCGCAGCAACTGTGCGTGAACTATCTGCAAGACGATCAGCGCCACACCGGCATCGGCCTGGTGCTGCTGGCCGTCGGACTGGGTGCGTTGGCGATTCGGCGAGCCATGACTACCCCCGTGCAGTCGGTGCGCCAACCGGACATCGTAGGCGGCCGCTCCGGCTGACTACTGCTGGCGCACCTGCAACAATGAAAAACCGCTAGCCGCAAACGCTGCCGGTTCGGGTGCTGGGTTCGAAACAAGGCTGATGTTGCTTAAGCGATGGCCTGGCACACCGGCTCGAACGTGGTCATGTGCACGGCATCGAAATGGTCTTCGACGATTTCATCGTTCCGTTTCACTGGACCGGCGACTCACGAGCGTACTCCGCGCGCGGCTTGTCAGGCTGAAGGCCAGCCCGACGAAGGCTGCCACCCAGGCCAACAGTGCAACCACCAGAAAGATGCGTGGCACGAAGGCCATGAATTCGAAGCCGTTGCCCATCGCCTCGATCATCTGGTGGGTACTGGCGGCATACATGCCCAGCGGAAAGACCGCGCCCCAGTACAGCGGGTCGTAGTGCAACGGGAAGCGGCGGTAGACGTGGCGCCACAGTCCCAGCACCAGCAGCATCGGAATCCACCAGGTGCCGGTGGCCCAATAGAACACCGTGAAGCCCTTTATGAACGGCAGCAGCGAGGCCAGGAATGGCGCATCGCCGACATTCAGGATGAGCAGAGAGCCGGCCAGCGTCGAAATGGCCATCGCACCCATGTTGATCCAGTACGGCGGCGCCAGATCGCCAGGCGACAGCGAAAAGAAGGTATAGCGGTAGAACACCAGCGACATGATCCAGATGTACAGCATGCCGCCCCAAAGCCACATCGACAGCGCCAGAAAATTCAGCTCCAGCTTGTACGGCTGCGCACTGTGCGTTGCCAGCAGTGCACTGAGCACCGCGACCGACTGCGTTGCCACCACCGCCAGCAGCCAGGCGCCGCTGATACCCTTGTCCAGGCTGGGTTTGTGCTGCTTGATGGTGAACGCCGTGAAGATGGTGTAGGTCAGCACGAACCACAACAGTCCGGCCAGCACCCAGGCGGCGACGCCGGCCTGATAGCTGCCGGCGATGACGATGAATTGCGTGCCCAGCACGGCCGTTCCGGCGACGGTCGTGAAGAAGCCAGGCCCGCGCAGGTGATCGGCCATGTCCGCAAAGAAGCGGCGTGTAAAACGCAGCAGGCGCAGCAGCGTCAGGCACCACAAGACCGAGTAGGCGGCGATGTTCAGCATGAACAGCGCTTCGGCGATGGCTGGCCAGCCCAGCATGTGCGCGGCCAGCGAGACAATGCCGGTGGCCATGACCATGCCGAAATAGGCTGGGGAGAAATCGGCGAGGCCCGGCAATCCAGCCGGCGCAAGCACGCCGTTGCGGTCAATCTGGCCCGAAGCTGGCTCAGCGCTCGACATCACGCTCCGATTTGCGGCTTGCACAACGCGTGTCGAGAGCGCGGCAAGGTGGTGGGCTGATGGCGGGTTGGGCTGGCAAGTGAACTCGGCTGGCGTGACGCGGCACACTGATTATTCTCGTGCAACAGGCTCGCTTCCGGAACCGCTATCGCGCGCGCCGAAAAGTCAGGTTGAAGCGGACATTTCCGGTCAGCGCATGGGCATCGTCCCGCAGGGTGTCGACGCCGTGGAAGTTCAGCCGAGCCGGGCCGCCCCACACCACCACGTCCCCATGCTCCAGCAGCACGCGGCGTGGCCGGTCGGCACGCGTGCTGCCGCCCCACAGGAATGTCGCCGGCACACCGAGCGAGACCGATACGATCGGTTGGGCGAAGTCGCGTTCGTTGCGATCCTGGTGCAGCGACAGCCGTGCGCCGGGCGCGTATCGGTTGATCAGACACGCGTCTGGTACGAACTGCTCGAAGCCGGCCGCGCCGGCGGCACGCTTGGCCAAGTC
>JBDTQC010000335.1:0-4545 GCA_039932405.1 Ideonella sp. | reverse complement strand
TATTGACACAGAGACTGCGGCTTTTCGTCCTGCAGTCGGTCGAAGGTCTGCTGCAGCAGCGGCGGGCAGCTTGCCCCGGGCGATGCAACAGGGGCCGCGCCAGCCGCCTGAGCGTGAACTACGAAGGTCGCCGCGAAACCGGCCGCAATCTGCAACAGGGCAACGGCGAGGGACATCCGGAAGGATTGGTTCATGGCAAGTCAAGCCCAGGTCAGCGGAAATTGATATTGCCAGAATTGGCGGCCTGGCGCAGCCCGAGGGCTGAGCACCAATCGCCACCGAAGCTGGCATCATCCGCCCGACCGAATGCTCACCACTTACCCATGCTTCCTACCTTGACCGTCTCTCAGGCCTGGGTCGTGCTGTCCGGCGCGATTCTGCTGGAGGTCTGCGGCACCACCTGCATGCGGCTGGCCGAAGGCTTCACCCGGCTGACGCCGTCGATCCTCATTTTCGTTTTCTATGCGGGCTCGTTTCTGCTCAATACCGTTGTCGTCAGGACATTGGGGCTGAGCGTGGTCTATGCGGTGTGGTCGGGCGTCGGAACGGTGTTGACGGCGTTGATCGGTTTCCTCTATTTTCGCGAGCCGGCAACGGCCATCAAGCTGGCCAGCATCGGCTTTATCGTGATCGGTGTGCTGGGCCTGCACGCGGCGTCGCGCACCCCCGCATGACCCACCCGCCAGCCGACAACCGGCGCTCGATCGAGCTGTATCGCGCGCGGGCCGACGGCTACGACGAATCGGCACGCTTCACGATGCCGCTGCGCGAGCGCACGATTGCGCTGCTGGGTTTGCAGGCCGGCGATGTGGTGCTCGACATCGGCGCCGGCACCGGCCTCAGTTATGGGCTGTTGCGCGAAGCGGTCGGGCCGACCGGGCGTGTGCTGGCGTTCGAGCAAAGCCCAGAGATGTTTGCGCAGGCCGCAGCCCGGGTGCAGCGCGAAGGCTGGCGCAATGTCTGGCACGTCAACGCGGCTGCCGAAGACGTGCTGCTGCCCGAACCCCCCGACGCGCTGCTGTTCAACTACGTGCACGACATCACGCGCACACCCCGCGCGCTTGCCAACGTGCTGCGTCAGGCGAAGCCGGGCGCGCGGCTGGCGATGGCCGGCATGAAATTCTTTCCCTGGTGGACCGGTCCGCTGAACCTGCTGGCCTGGATCAAGAATCGCCCCTACAACGCGCAGGCGGCAGACCTGTGGCAGCCTTGGGACAAGGTGCAAGCGCAATGCAGCGTGTTCGAGCGCGAAACGACCCAATGCGGCATGGGCTATATCGCGCACGGCAAGCTTCGCACCAGCCCTACCGGAGGTCGACCGACTTGAACAATCGCCAGCCGCCATTTCTGACTCTTTTTTGACTCCTTTTCTGACACCCAACACCGAAAGCACTTCACTCATGAATGGTCGTCGCCTCGTCTGTATCGCCTTGCTGATGGCACCGCTGCTGGTGCGGGCTGCGCCAACAACGCAAAACGCACAATCCGCGCAAAGCGGTCCGTTCCGCACCAGCAAGGATGGCGCGGACGACAAGCTGATGCTCGAGGGCCACGATGCGGTGGCCTATTTCACGCAGAACACGGCGGTCAAGGGCGATCCGGCGATCACCTCGGCGTACCAGGGCGTCAACTGGCGCTTTGCAAATGCGGCCAACAAGGCGACGTTCGATGCCGATCCGCAGCGCTACATGCCGCAGTTCGGCGGCTTCTGCAGCAACGGCATCAACTACGCAGTGCCATGGGGCGGTGGCGGCGGGCCGAATACATGGCGCATCTACCGCGGCAAGCTGTATGTGTTTGGCGGTCAGTCGTCTCGCGATCACTTCGAGATGGATACCGAACTCAACCTGCAACGCGCTCATCACTACTGGGAGACCGAAGTGGCCGGCTCGAATGCGCTGTTCGAGCGCACCAAACGGCTGATCTTCCGCGTGCCGCACTACCGCAGCGACGCCTCGCTGAAGGCCGAGTGGGAATCGCGACGCGCGGCAGGCAGCTTGCCGGTGATGCCGGGCCAACCGCAGGTGGTACCCGCTTTACCTTGAACGCGATGAGACACAACGCCGCATCACAGCCTGGTGGCGCTTCTGTTGCCATCAAGGCGCATGCAAGGCGCGCAGCGCATCGGCCATTGCCAACGTTTCGCGCAAGCCTGCGCCAATCGCGTGTTCACGGAAATCGCGTGACAAGTTGACCCAGTAGCCGAAGTCGGGCTTGATCACCAGATCGGCGAGCCGTGCATCGGCCTGCACCAGAGACTGCTTGCGCAGATCGCCGTCACGGTAGCGCAGCGCACCCGTCGGCGCGCGGTCGAGGTGGACCGTCGCGTCGATGGCCAGCACCCGCTGTGCACCCAGCGCCTTGGCAAGGCGCACCGGCAGCGGCGCCACCCAGTCGGCATCCACATAACGCTCTCCGCGAATTCGCACCGGCGTGAACCGGCCTTCAATCGCCGCCGAGGCCTGCACCGCCAGACCGACATCGCCGAAGGTGAACGCCAGCGCGCGCCGATCCGAAAGCCGCGCCGCCACACAGGCCATCGCGATCGGCATGGCTTGCAATTGCCGCACCGGCGACAGGCGGTTCATCAGTTCGGCCAGCGGCGCACCGCTGAACTCTGCGCTGCTGGCAGCCGCGAGCCGGACCATCGACAGCGGTTCGAGCTCGAGCGCCAGGTTTTCGATGTCGCGCGCCGACATGCCGGCCGCGAACAGGCTGCCGACCAATGCCCCGGCCGAGGCACCGACGATCAAGTCGGGGGCCAGTCCGAGGCGGTCGAGCGCGCGCAGCACACCCACGTGAACAAAGCCACGTGGCCCGCCCGAGCTGAATACCCAGGCGGTGCGAACCGGCTTGGCCAAGGGCAATGCCTGTGGTGCATCAGGCCCGTCATGGTCCTGATCGGGCAGCAGTGTGCAGCCCGGCAGCACGCTGGTGGCCGCCAGCGCCAGCAGTGCGCGCCGGCGCCAGCGATCAGGTGCCGCTGCGGATCCCGACCGGTTCATGAACCGCGCTCGCCGGCATCGCCAGATGCGGGCTTGTTCTCGCACCCGGTGGCGTCAGCAGGTAAGGGGCACGCCAGCCCAGCATGGCCGATGCCTCCTCGCAGCGCCGGTGCAGATCACCGGCATCGGAACCGCCCAGATGCAGGATGCCGTAACGATGGCTGCCCAGCCACTTGAAGTCGCGTGCCAGCGAATGGCCGGACTTCGGGTACAGGAAAAGCAAGGCGTCGGGAAAGGCCTTGGCCAGTGCAGCGCGCTGCCGCAGGCTGGGCATCGCCGGCATTCGATCGCGATCGAAGCTGCGATAGACAAAACTCGCCGCCGCACCGGCGCTTGGCTGCTGTCGCGCGACACTGGCCGGAGCCACACCACTGGCCAGCGCCAAGGCCATTGCGTGCGGATCGATGCCCAGCACGCGGCGGTACAGGTCACCGAACTGCGAGGCCAGGCGCGGGTTGAACTCGATCACCGCCAGGCGGTCGCTGATCGGGTCGTGAAAAAACTCCATGTTGAAAAAGCCGTGATCAAAACCCACCGCGGCGAAAAACCGCCGCGCCACGTCGACCGCACGCGCCTGCACATCGGCGTCGAGCCGGCTTGGCCATTCAAAGCGCATGAAGGATTGCGTGCCGGGATACATCACCGCGTCTACAAAACCCAGCACATGCAACTCGCCGTCGTGCACATAACCGTCCAGGTTGTATTGCGGCGCCCTGACGGGTTCTTCCAGCATCATGCGGTGCGCGGTGCCGGCACCCGGCAAGCGTTGTCGCATGATGCGTTCGAACGGCTCGACCAACCGACGGATCACCCACAGTTCACGCCGGCCGAAACGCGTGTGATGATGCAGCTCCGACTGCGCGTCGACCCGGCGCGCCAATACCGAAAATGCAGCCTTGACGGGTTTGACGAAAGCCGGATAACACACGTCGTGCGGGATCGGCCCGCCATATTCGGCTTCGAGTTCGCCAAAGTCGAGATTCGCCTCCGGACAGACCCGCTGCAAGACCCGACGCGCATGCAGCTTGTGCTGACAGGCCAGGACGGCCTCGGGACGGGTGCCCGGCAGGCCGGCGGCTTCGGCAACCAGCGCCGCCGCAAGGGCGCCGAATTGTTCGTGATGCGAAACCACCGCAGTCCAGCCCTGGCGCCTGGCGCGGGCCGCCTGGGCGGCAGCAAAGCGCTCGAGATCGAACCCGATCAGCCGCGCATTGCTCGGAAAGGAAAACAGATCGAAGCCGGCTCGGTCGAAGCGGTACTGATGCGACAAGCGCTGGTGAGCACTGTCGTCCCAGTCGTAGTCGAACAGCAAGCCCGCGCGCGGCAGTCCATCGGTGACAGGGAGGGGCGATTTCGGCATGCTGCGCCGCATTGTCGGGCAAGCGCTGCGCAAGCGCCTGCGGGCATTTCCGGAGCATCCGTTCGCCATCCTGGCGCGTATGACGGCCACGCTTGCCGTCCCCAGACGCTCAACCCGATCGCTTAGCCAGGCTGTCGATGATCGGGCATTCGGGACGGTCATCGCCATGGCAGCAGTGCA
>JBDTQC010000334.1:0-4547 GCA_039932405.1 Ideonella sp. | reverse complement strand
GGCGAATGCGGCCATCACAGTCAAGCGCGGCAACAACACCCTGCTGGTCAGTGGCAAGACGCTGTACGACTACACCACGGTTGCCAACCTCTACCAGGCCTGCGCCGCGCTGGCGCCATCGGTGGCCACGGCGCCCGGGCGGGCTTTCATCGTCACCGCGTTTGCAACCAACCGCTGTGCGTCGTTGAAGGCGAAGGGCCTGTTGTCATCGAGTACCACCAGTGATCAGGCCGAAGAAGCGCTGCTGGCCTTGCGTGCCTACGGCTGGGAGCCGGAAGGTGCGGTGCTGCATACCTCGCTGGCGGCTTTCGAGGTTGCTTCGGCGGTGGCCGTGACCTACGCCAACAGCCTGTCACGCGCCAGCGTCAAGGACAACCTGTGTGGCTACAGCTACGCATCGACGACGGCTGCCGGTGTGATCAACACGCTGCCCGCCGCCTCGCTGGTGCAGATGTTCGCCACCGGCACCGGCGTGCCGCCGAGCAGCGGCATTCAATTGATCAACAACCTGAGCCCGGGTGGCGCGGTGCGCGATGTGTTCTCGGCCTCGCCATCCAGCATGGTGCAGGACTACAACCTGGACGGCGCGATCTGCCTGCGCCAGTTGCTGACCGGCAGCGAGAGCGTGGCGAAGAAGCTGCAGGCCGGTCTCGATGAAACCCGGCGCACCGGCAACCTGCGCGGCAAGCCGGCGATCATCGTGCATGGCCGCGACGATGCGCTGCTGCCGGTCAACCACACCTCGCGGCCCTATTACGGGTTGAACAAGATGACCGAGGGCGCGGCCAGCAAGCTGAGCTATATCGAGGTCACGAATGCGCAGCACTTCGACACCTTCATCGGCCTGCCGACGCTGCTGGGCGGCTACGACAGCCGCTACATCCCGCTGCACGTCTACCTGTTCCGTGCGCTCGATGCGGTGTATGCCAACCTGAAAGACGGCACCGCGCTGCCGCCCAGCCAGGTGGTGCGCACGGTACCGCGTGGCGGGGTTGCGGGTGCCGCGCCGGCGATCACGGCGGCGAATGTTCCGCCGATCGCCGCCACCGCCACGGCCGCCAACAGCATCGCCTATTCGAACGGCACGGTCACGATCCCCGAGTAAGCAAGCACTAGCGATGTCGCCCGTTTCACACTACATCGTCTGCGCCGGCCGCGAGCTCCATTTCACCGAGTGGGGCAACCGGGACGCGCTCGGCCCGCAGGCCGAGACGGTGATCGCCTGGCACGGCCTGGCGCGTACCTGTCGCGACATGGACGACATCGCGGCGCATCTGGCCACCCGTTACCGGGTGATCTGTCCGGATACGCCGGGCCGCGGCCTGAGCCAGTGGAGCCCGCTGCCCGAGCAGGAATATTGCTTGGCGTTTTATGTTCGCCAGGCGGTGGAACTGCTGGATCAGCTCGGCTTGGCGCGCTGCCATTGGATCGGCACCTCGATGGGCGGCGCGATCGGCACCCTGGCGGCGGCCGGCCCGCTGCGCGGGCGCATCCAGCGTCTGGTGCTGAATGACAACGGGCCGCAACTGGCGGCCCAGGCTATCGAACGCATCCGCAGTTATGCCGGGAGTCCCGCGGCCTTTGCGACGGTCAGCGAACTCGAAGCCTATTTTCGCAAGGTTTACCAGCCCTACGGATGGCTGAGCGACGCGCAGTGGCGGCGCCTCACCGAGACCTCGGTGCGCCGCCTGCCGGACGGCCGAGTGACGCCCCACTACGACCCGGCGATGGTGATGCAGTTTATCCACCATCCGCACGACTACGAGTTGTGGGACGCCTGGGACAGTCTGGCGCTGCCGGTGCTGTGTCTGCGCGGCGAGCATTCCGACCTGCTGCTCGCATCGACTGCCGAGCAGATGCGCCAACGCGGCCCGCGCGCCGTGGTTGCGACGATTGCCGGCTGCGGCCATGCGCCGGCGCTCAATACACCCGAGCAGTTTTCGCTGATCGATCGATTTCTGGCTGGCTGAAAAAAGCCAGCTGCGCGCGCTGCCCCCGCGAACGCGCCGCAGGCGCGTGCGAAGGGCTCAGTGCAGGTGTCGCTCGAAGAAACCGAGGGTCCGCGTCCAGGCCAGTGCCGCAGCGTCCGGGTTGTATTCGGTGGTGGGAAGCCGGTTCGCGCCGACCTGCGTTTCGTTGGCGAAGGCGTGCATCGCCTGATAGCGATGGAATTCGTATGCGACGTTCGTGTCTTTCAACTTCTGCTCGAGTGCATCGATCGTCGCGATCGCGAAGAATGCGTCGTCGATCGCAAAGTGGCCCATCAGCGGGATCCTGATCTTGGCCGGGTCGATGTATTCGAGTGGCGGTGCGCCGTACCAGACCACGGCCGCGTCGGCCTCGGGAACATTGACCACCGACAGCAGCGTCAAGGCGCCACCCATGCAATAGCCGGTGATGCCAACCTTGGGACAGCCGAGCTGGCCCTTGAGATACTGGACAGCGCCGCGCACATCCTGCGCGGCGGCATCGCCGAAATTCAGTTCGCCCATCAGGTGTTCGGCCTCGGCCGCCTCGACGGTGGCCTTGCCACGGTACAGATCGGGCACCAGCGCTGTGTAGCCGGCGGCTGCATAGCGGTCGGCCACACCGCGAATCTGGTCGTTCAGGCCCCACCACTCCTGGATCACGACCAGGCCGGGTGCGCCGGGCTTCGGAGCCTCTGCCAGATAGCCATTGATCTTGCCGCCATCCGGACGTTGAAAAGAAACGGTTTTTCCCATGCTGGGTTCTCCTCGTGGTGGTGCAACAGGGCTGCACCCGGGTTTGTCGATCGATGCTCTAGGATCGGACTTTTACTCCAACTCGAAAACGGAGTCTTCACGCATGTTCGGAAAATTCGTCACGCCGCGCCATTTGTTGAATGCCATCGGCCGGTGTCTGGCCAAGCTGTCGAGTGTGATGGCGCAGTCGATGGTGAGCGTGCGCAGCAGCTCGGTGAACATGCGCTCGGACCCGAGGCGCTCGCCATCCGGATGCCTGCGATGAACGCGCTCGAACAGCAGCTGCAATATCCGCTCGCCGAGTTGTTGCCGGCGCTTGGCCAGGCGATCGATGTCGCGCCCGGAATCCGCTGGCTGCGGATGAAGTTGCCGTTTGCGCTCGATCACATCAACCTGTGGATGCTGCGTGACCGCCTGGACGGCCGCGAGGGCTGGACGCTGGTCGATTGCGGCATTGCCGATGACGCCACGCGCAATGCCTGGGAGCAGGTCTTTGCGACCCACCTCGACGGCCTGCCGGTGCTGCGTCTGATCGTCACCCACATGCACCCCGATCACATCGGACTGTCCGACTGGCTGACCAGGCGCTGGTCGACAGCGGAGCACGACTGCCGGATGTGGATCAGCGCGACCGACTACATCACCGCGCTGCTGGCGACAACGGTCAATACCGGTGTGGGGGGTGACGCAGCAGCACTGTTCATGGCCAGCCACGGATTGTCGGACCCCGAAGCGGTGGCCAAAATTCGCGGGCGCAGCAACTACTACGCCTCGATGGTGCCGGGCATTCCACCGAGCTACCGTCGCATGCTGGATGGCGACCGGATCGGGATCGGTGTGCATGAATGGCACTGTATCGCCGGCTATGGCCACGCACCCGAACACATCTCGCTGCACTGCGAATCGCTTGGCGTGATGATTTCCGGCGACATGGTGCTGCCACGCATTTCAACCAACATCAGTGTGCTGTCGCATGAGCCGGAGGCCGACTCGCTGAAGCTCTTCCTCGACTCGCTCGATCGATTGCGCTTGCTGCCCGACGACACCTTGATCCTGCCGTCGCACGGCCGCCCGTTCTACGGTTTGCACACCCGCATCGCGCAGCTGCAAACGCACCATGCCGACCGGCTGGCCGACATCCTGAACGCTTGCGAGCAGACGCCGCAGACTGCCGCCGATCTGCTCGCCGTCCTGTTCCCGCGCAAGCTCGATCTGCACCAGACGACCTTCGCGATGGGCGAGGCAATCGCGCACCTGAACCTGTTGTGGCATCAAGGCCGGCTGCAGCGCAGCATCGGCCACGCCGATGGCATCATCCGCTTCTCGAAGGTGCCGTTGTTGACGTGATCGGCGTTGTTCTGCCGACTCGGTGAGAGCCCCTTGCCATTGACGTTGGAACCAAGATGGACGGCGTTGGGCTGGCACCGGAACGGGCAGGCATGTTTCGCTCCGTGTCCCCCGCTGATGTCCTGGCGGACATCAGCTCCTCCTTTACCTGCGCGAAACACGCCTGCCCGTTCCGGCGCTGGCGAGTTCGCAGCAGCACGCAACAAGCATTCGTCGCCGGCCTCAGATGGCGCGGCGAGGCTGGCGGGTGGCCGGCTGACGCAAGTAAAGGAAGGAGCCGCCGCAGGCGGCGGAGGGACATGGAGTCAGCCGGCCACCCGCCAGCTTCGTCCCTCTCGGTGCCGGCAAGCAACATCTTCAAGACCGAGCGCAGGCTTCGGGCCACGGCTCGCTCTTGTGCAGGGTAACGAGGTTCACCCGAACTTCTCCCGCAACCCCTCAATCAAAAACCGGCAACACCTCGCTCTTCAACGGACT
>JBDTQC010000333.1:0-4560 GCA_039932405.1 Ideonella sp. | reverse complement strand
CCAGCTGGTCGGCTTCTGGCCCGCGCTGGTGCTGGCGCCGCTGATCGTCGGGGCTTTGGGCGCGCTGTTCGAGCGCACCTGTCTGCGCCGCGTCCACAAGTTCGGCCAGGTCCCTGAACTGCTGATCACCTTCGGGCTGTCGTACGTGATTCTCGAGCTGGTACAGCTGATCTGGGGCCGCATCGCAGTCGAGTTTCGACCACCCGAAATCCTGCAGGGGCCGGCCTTCACGCTGGTCCAGCATTCGGTCGACGGCCTGCGCCTGGTCTGGGGCGCGGTGCCACGCGCGATGTGCCAGTCAGCCGACGCGGCTGTGCGCATCGTCTGCTCGCCGTTTCCGGCCACCCGTGGCTTCATGATGCTGGTGGCGCTGCTGATGCTGGTCGCCCTGTGGCTGCTGCTGACGCGCACCCGCATCGGGCTGGTGATCCAGGCCGCACTGACCCATCCGGATGCCGTCGAATCGCTCGGCCACAACGTGCCACGGGTCTTCATGCTGGTATTCGGCGCGGGCTCCGGTCTCGCCGGCTTGGCCGGCGTGATCGGCGGCAGCACCTTCGTCACCGAGCCGGCGATGGCCGCCACCGTGGGTTCGGTGATCTTCGTGGTGGTCGTGGTCGGTGGCATGGGATCGCTGGCCGGAGCGTTTCTGGCTTCGATCCTGATCGGCGTGATCCAGACCTTTGCGGTCGCGCTCGACTATTCGCTGGCCGGCCTGGCCGGCTCGCTTGGCTTGCAGTTGAGCAGCGCAGCGCAGCAGAGTTCGCTGCTCAGCCTGACCATCTCGCAGGTGGCACCCATCCTTCCCTATCTGTTTCTGGTGTTGATATTGATCTTCCGACCGAAGGGCCTGCTGGGCACGCGCGAATGACGATTGCCATGACGAATCAAATTTCGGCAGCTCGGCCGCGCACCGGACGCTGGCTGACGTGGGGGCTGTTCGCCGCTGTCCTGCTGATCGCCCCGCATGTGTTCACCGGCAACCTGTCGATCACGATGTTGACCCAGATGGGCATCGCGATCATTGCCTGCCTGTCGTTCAACATCCTGCTCGGCCAGGGCGGCATGTTGAGCTTTGGCCATGCGGTGTATACCGGCCTTGGCGCTTATGTCGCCATTCATGCGTTGAACATGGTCAGCGGCGGCCTGCCGTTGCCGGTCAGTCTGGTTCCGCTGGTCGGCGGCGCAGCGGGTCTGTTTTTCGCAGTGCTGCTCGGCTATGTGACAACCCGCAAATCCGGCACCACATTTGCAATGATCACGCTGGGCATGGCCGAGCTCGTCTTCGCGATGTCGCTGATGTTCTCGGATTTTTTTGGTGGCGAGGCTGGCGTGTCCGGGAACCGGGTGGCCGGACACGCCGTTTTCGGGATTACCTTCGGCCCGCAGATCCAGGTCTATTACCTGATAGCGCTGTATACGTTTGTCTGCGTGGCGGCGATGTATGCCTTCACGCAGACCCCGCTCGGCCGCATGCTCAATGCGGTGCGCGACAACCCCGAGCGGGTCGAGTACGTCGGCTACAACGCGCAGCGCGTGCGGTATACGTCGTTCGTCATCGCCGGCTTCTTCGCCGGCATTGCCGGCGGCCTGGCCTCGATCAGCTTCGAGATCGTCACCGCCGAGGTCGTTGGCTCAATCCGCTCGGGCGCCTACCTGTTGTTTACCTTTCTGGGCGGGGCCACCTTTTTCTTCGGGCCGATCATCGGGGCCGTGTTGATGGTGCTGGCTTCGGTTCTGTTCAGCGAATTCACCCGCGCCTGGCTGCTTTATCTGGGCCTGATCTTCACGTTGATGGTGATGTACGCGCCGGGCGGTATTGCCAGCCTGATCGTGATGAATTTCCGGGTCGCGAAGTTCGGCAAGTTGCGCGCCCTGTGGCCCGGCTACCTGGCGATGGCGGCTGCCTTTCTGGTTCTGATCGTCGGCGCCGCGGCAATTGTCGAGATGACTTACCACCTTCAGCTCGGTTCCGCGCTCGATCCGAAGCTGCCGTATCTGGGCCTGCAACTGGACAGCAGCCGGATCGACAACTGGCTGGGCGTACTCTGCGTTGCAGTGGTCGGATTGGCGCTGTTCGAGTGGCGGCGGCGACGTTTCGCGGTGCTCTGGAATGCGGCGCAGACCGAGATCGAGGCCGAGATCAAGCAGAGGCAAAGCCTGTGAGCGTCGCGCAAAACTCCGGCGCGGCAGCGGTCGAGCTGATCGACGTCCACAAGCGCTTCGGCAAGACCGAGATCATCCGCGGCGCATCGCTCAAGGTGATGGCCGGCGAGCGGGTTGCCATCATCGGCCCCAACGGAGCGGGCAAGTCGACACTGTTCAACCTGATCAGCGGTCGCTTCGGTCCGAGCAGCGGCCAGATCCAGCTGCACGGCCAGCGCATCGATCATCTGAAGCCCTACGAGATCAATCGCCTTGGTCTGGCCCGCAGCTTTCAGGTCAGCAACCTGTTCGTGCGACTGTCGGTATTCGAGAATATCCGTTGCGCGGTGTTGTGGTCGCTTGGCTACCGCTACACGTTCTGGAAGTTTCTCGCCGACATGAAAGACGCCAACGACCGCGCCGACGAGATCCTGCGGATGATCAAGCTGGATCTCAAACGTGACGTGCTGGCGACCAACCTGACGTACGCTGAACAACGCGCGCTCGAGATCGGCATCACGATCGCTGGCGGTGCCGATGTGATCCTGCTCGACGAGCCCACGGCCGGCATGAGCCGCAGCGAAACCAGCCGCTTCATCGATCTGATCCGCGAGGTGACGATCGGCAAGACGCTGCTGACCGTCGAGCACGACATGGGCGTCGTGTTCGGCCTGGCCGACAAGATCGCGGTGCTTGTCTATGGCGAGGTGATCGCCTTCGACGAACCCGCCGCGGTGCGCGCCGATGCACGCGTGAAGGAGGCCTACCTCGGCTCCATGCTCGACGACGACGCGCCGCATGCGCCGCTGGGCGGCGTGCCGCAGCCGACACACACGGCGGGGGCCTGAAGCGATGTTGCAGCTGCAAGACGTGCACGCCTATTACGGCAAGAGCCATATCCTGCATGGCGTCACGATGGACGTGAAAGCGGGCGAGATCGTCAGCCTGCTCGGGCGCAACGGTTCTGGCCGCTCGACCACCGTCAAGGCGATCATGGGATTGGTCGATGCGCGCGGTCAGGTCAGCTGGAACGGCCAGCCGCTGATCGGCCTCAAGCCGTTCGAGATTGCCCACCGCGGCATCGGCTACGTGCCGGAAAGCCGCGACATCTTTCCGAAGTTGACGGTGCACCAGAACCTGATGCTCGGCGAAAAGCGCGCCGGTCAGAAAACGCGTTGGCACTTCGACGACATGTATTCGATGTTTCCGCGCTTGCGCGAGCGCCAGCACACTGCCGCCGGTGTGCTGTCGGGTGGCGAGCAGCAGATGCTGACGTTGTGCCGCACCCTGATGGGCGACCCCGATCTGATCATGATCGACGAGCCGACCGAAGGTCTGGCGCCGAAGATCGTCGATCTCGTCGCTGCCTTCCTCAAGCAGTTGAAAAGCCGCGGCATATCGGTGTTGCTGGTTGAGCAGAAGCTGACGATTGCGCTGGAAATTTCCGAGCGCTGTTATGTGATGGGCCACGGCCACATCGTCTTCGAGGGCAGCCCGGGCGAGTTGCGCGCCAACGCCGATGTCCGCAAGGAATGGCTGGAAGTTTGATTGCCTGCGGAGCGCCTGCGGCGCACTCCCCAGGGGGCGACGCTGTTAGCCCGGCAGAGCCGGTTCCACGGCATCTGCCTGATGGGTCGGCCTAATGTGTCGGCTTGATGGGTCGAAGCGATGCGACGCGGTTGCCGCGCCGTTCCAGTGCTGTCACGCCAGCGACAACCGCTGCGCAGCGGCGATGCCTAAAATCGAACGACTGTTCTATTTTGTTGTTTCTTGGGGAGCCAGATGACCGCCAGTTACCAAGTGCGCGACGGCGTTGCCGTCATCACGCTGAACAATCCGCCAGTCAACGGCCTCGGCTTCGCGACACGCCAGGCCGTTGCCGCCGGGCTCGCGACCGCTCAGCGCGATTCGGCCGTGCAGGCCATCGTGCTGATCGGTGCCGGCAAGGCATTTTCGGGTGGCGCCGATATCACCGAATTCGACTCGCCCAAAGCAACTGCAGAGCCGAACTTGCTGACCTTGATCGAGTTGGTCGAAGCCAGCAGCAAGCCGGTGATCGCTGCGGTGCACAGTGTGTGCATGGGTGGCGGGCTCGAACTGGCACTCGGCTGCCACTACCGGGTGGCCGCGCCCGGTGCGCTGGTCGCGCTGCCCGAGGTCAAGATCGGCCTGATCCCGGGGGCTGGCGGAACGCAGCGTCTGCCGCGCGTTCTCGGCGTCGAGACAGCGCTGAACATGATCGTCAGCGGCGAGCCCGTCAAGAGCGAGTTGCTGGCTGCGTTGCCGGGCCAGAAATTGTTCGACCGGCTGGCCGACGGTGAGTTGCTGGCGGCGGCACTGGCTTTCGCTCACGAAGTGGCCGATCGCCGGCCGTTGCCGCTGGTTCGTCATCTGCCGGTCACCCATCCCAATCCC
>JBDTQC010000332.1:0-4563 GCA_039932405.1 Ideonella sp. | reverse complement strand
CAGGAGGCGATGCTGAAGCAGACCGTCGCCACGCTCGACGTGACGCTGGCGATCGCGCCCGACGATGCCGATCTGATCGTTCTGGTGGCGTCGGCGCTCGGCCGGCTGGCGCAGATCCAGGGCAACCCGACCTTTGCCGGCCCGGAGCGCGCTGCCGAGGCGACCGCAACCGTCGCGCGTGCATTGGATCTGGCTGGCCGGGCCTGGGCCGGCAAGCGCAACGACTGGCAGTTCGTCAGCCAGCATCTGATCACGCTGTTGACCAAGGCCAACATGCTGCGCAACCACGGGCAGCCGGCCGAGGGGCTCGAGGTGCTGACGCTGGCGCAGCAGCGCTGTGCCGAGGCGCTCGACGAGCGGCTTTCGGACGTCGGACGCGCCAACCTGCTCGAGCTGAGCGCCAACATTGCCACCAACCTGGCGCATTTCAACGACCACTCGGGCCGCCCCAGCCTGGGCCGACCGCAGGAAGCCTTGCGCTGGTACGGCGAGGCCGAACAGGCCTTTCGAGCGCTCTACGGCAACACCACGCTGCTGGCGGCGATGAACCGCGACACCGACCCGGGATCGCCGGCCGCCGAGGAATGGGCCAACCACAACATCGCCAACGTGTTCGTCGGGCGGGCGCTGGTGCACCAGAAGCTGGGCGATGCGGCGGCCATGAAGCGCGAGGTCGAAGCCGCCATCACGCTGCGCCAAGACAACTTGCGGCGTGCGCCGACCAGCGCCATCTGGCGCCAGAGCCTGATGTTCGACCACAACTACCTGTCACTGGCCCTGCTGCGGTTGGGCGATGCGCCAGCAGCGCTTGCGGCCGCGCAGATTGCCTGGGTCACTGCGGCCGACCGCCTGCGCGAAGAAGGGCCGGACAGCCAATGGGTCGCGACCCAGGGCAACTTTGCGCCGCAGTACGCACGCGCCCTGTCTGCCTGCGGTCGCTGCGCCGAGGCACTGCCGATTTTCGACATCGCTCTGCGCCGCGCCGAGAAGTTGCTGGCCGAAGCCGACACACCGGCCGCGCGCGAACAACTCGCCACGCTGCAGGCCGATCGGCAACGCGCTGAACTGGCGGGCTAAGGGTGCGCCAGCGGCGGTCCAGGCGAGCTTTACAACACGCCCTGCGCGATCATGGCGTCCGCCACCTTCACGAAGCCTGCAATGTTGGCACCGTCGACATAGCTCACCGTGCCATCCTGGCGCGTGCCATGGCGCACGCATGCGGCGTGGATGCTGCGCATGATTTCGAGCAGCCGCGCGTCCACTTCCTCGCGTGGCCAGCAGATGCGCATCGCGTTCTGGCTCATTTCCAGACCTGAAGTTGCCACGCCGCCGGCGTTGCTGGCCTTGCCGGGCGCGAACAGCACGTTGCGCTCCTCGAACACCTTGACCGCGCCAAGCGTGGACGGCATGTTGGCGCCCTCGGCCACGCACAACACGCCGTTATCGGCCAGGCGGCGCGCATCGGCTTCATCGAGCTCGTTTTGCGTGGCACAGGGCAGGGCCACGTCGACCTTGACCTGCCAGGGCTTCTGACCATCGAGAAACCTGCCGCCGGCGCGCCTGGCGTAGTCGCTGACGCGGCCATACAGGTGATTCTTGACTTCCATCAGCTCGGCCAGCTTTTCGGTTGTGAAACCGTCTTCGTCGACCACGGTGCCGCTGGAATCAGACACCGTGACGACCTTCGCGCCCAGCGCCAGTGCCTTCTCGACTGCGTACTGCGCAACGTTGCCGGCGCCCGAGACCGACACGCGCAGACCGTCCAGCGACTTGCCCGCGTGCGCCAGCATCTCCTGCGCGAAATAGACCGTTCCGTAACCGGTGGCCTCGGGTCGGATCAGCGAGCCACCGAACGCCAGACCCTTGCCTGTGAACACACAGTCGGCCCGGTTGCTCAGCTTCTTGACCATGCCCGCGATGAAGCCGACTTCACGCCCCCCGACGCCGATGTCGCCGGCCGGCACGTCGGTGTCGGCGCCGACATGACGAAACAGCTCGCTGGCGAAAGCCTGACAAAAACGCATCACCTCACCCGGGCTCTTGCCCTTCGGGTCGAAATCCGAACCGCCCTTGGCGCCGCCCATTGGCAGCGTGGTCAGTGCGTTTTTCAGGGTCTGCTCGAAGGCCAGAAACTTCAGGATCGACAGGTTCACCGAGGGGTGAAAGCGCAGGCCGCCCTTGTACGGTCCGATCGCCTGGCTGTGCTGGATGCGGTAGCCCCGGTTGACCCGCACCTTGCCGTGATCGTCGCTCCAGCAGACGCGGAACATCACGGTGCGCTCGGCTTCGACCAGGCGATCCAGCAGGCCTTGCTCGGCATAACGCGGATGCTCGGCGATGAAGGGCCACAGGCTGTCCATCACCTCGGTCACGGCCTGGATGTATTCGGGCTGGCCCGGGTTGCGCTCGGCGACATGGGCCATGAAGGCGTGGCAATCGGAATACTGCATGGATCGACGTCGAATCGGAGGGAAAGGAGGCACCATTCTCGTGCATTCCTGCGACCTGGCCCGCTGCAGATGGTGCTTCGCATCTGCATTGCCGGCGCGAAAAACCATTGCGGCGCCAACTGCGAACTTGATCGATCGCAAAGCGCTCATGGACGACCCGGCGCATGATGGCCCATCCAGATTGGAGATTTGAATGTCGACTTCCCTGAGCACTGAACAGCGGGCCGAGCTGCTGGCGTCGCTGCAACAACGACGCGAGCAATTGAGCCGGCAGCTGAGTCTGCATCTGCATGGAGAAAGCCGTGCCGAACGTGCGGCCGACGTCGCCGGGCAAGATGCGGATGACGCGCCACAACGGGCGCCCGAGCGCGAGATTGCCATGGCCTTGACCGATCACGAGCGGCGCGCGCTCGACGCGGCGAACGCCGCGCTGGAGCGCATGCACGGCGGTCGCTACGGCATATGCGCAGATTGTGGCGTCGAGATTGCATTCGAGCGCCTGCAGGCAGAGCCCTGGGCCATGCGCTGTATCGCCTGCGAAACCGAATTCGAGCGGCGCGGCCGGGCCTGAAGCCTGGTGCGCCGTTCACCCATTTTTCCAACTGAACAGAGCTTCAAACAATGACGAGTTTTCACGCCGTGGTCCGGATCGATCATCAGAATGCCGAAATCCTGCAATTCGACGCCGAGCACGTGGAATCGCAGAAGATCAAGGCGCATTCGCACTACACCGCGCAGCACGGCAGCAAGGTGCGCAGCGAGCACGAATTCTTCGGTGAAGTCTGCGATGCCTTGGCTGGTATCGCCGAAGTGCTGGTCGCGGGCTCGCACACCGCGCAGGCCGATTTCAGGCACTACGTGGAAAAGCACCGTCCGGCCCTCGTGCCGAACATCCTGGGCTACGAGACGGTCGATCATCCGACCAGTGCACAGCTGACAGCACTGGCGCGCCAGGCCTTCCTCAAGATCGACGGCATGCGCGGCACACCGACACCAGGCTGACAGCCGCGGCTGTCAGCATGTGTCTGGGGTCCGGCGTGTGGCGTCTCTTGCCTGACGCGGGTGACTAGCGGACCTTGGTCGATGCCGAGCCTGGCCTGGCCGCGGTCAGCGCATCGCCCATCGGTCGGTCTTCTTCGCCGGCGATGAAGCGGTAGGCAACAGCGCCGAGCAGTGCGCCGATGATCGGCGCCACCCAGAACAGCCACAGCTGACTGGTCGCCCAGCCGCCGACATAGACCGCCACAGCGGTGCTGCGCGCCGGGTTGACCGACGTATTGGTCACTGGAATGCTGATCAGGTGAATCAGCGTGAGGCACAGGCCGATGGCGATCGGTGCAAAACCACCCGGCGTGCGCTTGTCGGTTGAACCAAGAATGACGATCAGGAAGAACGCGGTCATCACCACCTCACAGACCAGCGCGGCCTGCAACGAGAACCCACCCGGCGAATGCTCGCCGTAGCCGTTCGATGCAAAACCGCCGGCCAGATCGAAGCCGGCCTTGCCGCTGGCGATCAGGTACAGCACCCCACCCGCGGCGATACCGCCGAGCACCTGTGCGACGATGTAGGGCAGCAACTTGGCCGCAGCAAAGCGCCCGCCCGCCCAAAGGCCGATCGATACCGCCGGGTTCAGGTGGCAGCCCGAGATGTGGCCGATGGCGAAGGCCATGGTCAACACGGTCAGGCCGAACGCCAGCGCAACGCCGGCGAAGCCGATACCGAGGCCGGGAAAAGCTGCGGCCAGCACGGCGCTGCCGCAGCCGCCTAGAACCAACCAGAAGGTGCCCAAAAATTCCGCGCCATATGCTTTCAATTTTCGCTCCTCATCGAGATGTTGTTGTGGGTGGAGGCGCTGGAACCCGCCAACCTACAGCATCGGGGAGGAGCGCCATCCGGGCGCGAATCTACTCTAATTGAGGCTTGCTGCCATTCGGCATTTGCCCGCGCATCGGCGCGCGGTGTTGATCAATGGCCGGACGCTCCCGATGCGCCGATGCCTGTTTCCGAACGCACCTGCTGCGCCAGGAAGCCGGCGCGGTCCTGCGCGGCGCGCGGGCTCTTGTCGAGGATCGAGAACAGCCAGATGGCGACGAAGGCGATGGTCATTGAG
>JBDTQC010000331.1:0-4626 GCA_039932405.1 Ideonella sp. | reverse complement strand
CGCAGGCGCAAGAGCTGATGTACCGTTGCGGGCGTGCCTACCCGGCCGGCTGGGACGACCAGGGTCACGCCCTGCATTGCCTGCACAGTGTCGAGTGGCTGGGCGTCGATGGAAGCGTGCTGGCTGCTTCGGACGCACAGGATCGCGAGCTTTTCCTGAGCCACGTGGCCGCCCATCGCGCGCCTCGGATCGCCAGCCACTGGGACTTCCTGCTGCGTCCCCTGGTCAGTGACCTGAGCGAGGAACCAGGACAGTTGCGCTACCGGCAGATCGAGTACTACCGGATGCCGATGATGGCCTATCTGGCGCTCGACGATCCACGCGCGCTGACACGCAGCGATTTCATCCGGCTCGGCCTGGTCACCGGCACGGCGGGCCCGATCGCCGACGCGGGCTCGCCGGTGCAGGCAGGCGCGCTGCCATTCGCGGAACAACACCTGGTCGACTTCGAACAGCGCTACTGCTACGACCGCTTCTGGGCCGACGGAGGCGCCGCACCCAATACGCGCTACCTGTGCAGCGGGCATTCGGTGGTTGTCGTCGGCGATGCCAAGAGCAGCTTCTACGCCTGTCGCGATCGCGGGGTATTGGCGCAATTTCGCCACCAGCATTTTCTGCTGTTCCTGATCGCGCACCTGCAGAAGGCGTCGCTGCTGATGTTTTCCGACCGGCTGGTCGAAGCCCTGAAAGCTCTGGACATTGGCGACTCTGGCAGCGTGCGCCAGTTCAAGCGCGCAATCCGTCGCAGCTTCGAAGGCTTCCTGCGTTTCACACACCGCTACTGGTTTCACGAGGTTTCCGAGCAGGCTCAGGTGCGCGCGCTGTTCCAGCTGTGCTCGCAGCACCTGGGGCTCGATCCGCTGTACGCCGAGGTCAAGGATCGGATGGGCGACATGAACAGCTACCTGGACGCCGACAGCCTGCGTCGCCAGGCCAATACCGTCGTGCGGCTGACCGTGGTGACGATCCTCGGGCTGGTCGGCACCGTCACCACCGGATTTCTCGGCATGAACCTGCTGGCCGAAGCCGACGCCCCGATCGGCCGCAAGCTGGCCTGGTTTGCGGTCGTTTTCGTCGGCACGGTGGTGCTGACGTTCTACACGATGGTCAAGTCGAAGCGGCTGTCGGACTTTCTCGATGCACTCTCCGACGAACGCCTGTCGGTGTGGTCGAAGATCAAGTCGCTGGCGCTGGTCTGGAAGGACGACTGAGCAGTGCACCGAGCGGCGCGCATTTACCTTGCCGCGCTCCACCCGGTCGGAATCAGCGAAATCACCACGCTGATGGTCACGAACGAGCTGACCGTTGCCGCCAGCAGCGCCGCCGCCGCGAAACGTTCGTGGCCGTAACGCTGCGCCAGCACGGGATAGATGCTGAGCATCGGCACAGCAGCAAACAGCACGGCCGCGGCACGCATCTGCGGATCGGCAATTGGCAGCAGCATCAGAAGAAGCAGCACGCACAGCGGATGCAGGATCAGTTTGCCGACGGCAACGACGGCCAGATCGGTGCGAATACCGCTCAGCCGCAGGCCGACCAGCGAGCCACCGATCACGAACAAGGCGGTCGGTGGTGCCGCCGCTGCGGCCAGGCCGACTGCCCGATCAAGTACAGGGTGCAATTCGAGTCCAAATGCAGAAACCAGCAAACCCGCGGCGATCGCCAGAATCATCGGATTGCGCAGCAGCCCGGTCGCGATGTTGCGCAGGACTGCCAGCGCCCCGCGTCCACCAGCACCTGCCTCGGCAAGCACCAATACAAGCGGCAAGACCAGCAGGTTCTCGACCAACGTACACAGCGCAAGGGCAATGCCTGCAGCCGGACCGATCAGCTGCAACACAAGCGGGTAACCGATGAACAGGCTGTTCGAACCGGCCGCACCGAGCGCCTGGATCGCCGCCAGCGACATCGAGGCACCACGCAAGCGCCTGGCAAACAGCATCACGCTGACCAGCGTCAGCAAGGAACCGGCGGCATAGACCATCAGGTAATCGACATGCACCACGTTGCGGATCGACTGCTTCGTGATCGCCCGGAACAGCAGCGCCGGCACGCAGAACTGGACCACGAAGCGCCCCAGCACGCGCATATCCGGGCCACTCATCCAGCCCAGCCGTCCAGCGACGAAGCCGACCGCAATCAACAGGTAGATCGGAGCCGTCAGGCTGATGACGCTCAGCATCTGGCCGCGTCTACAACAGCCGGCCGCGGGCGGGCCGAGATCACCGCGGACGAGGCGGCATCTGCCACTTCGCCGTCTCGTAGGCAGCCACATAAGGCCCCTGCTGGATGGCAGGGTCGCGGTTGACCAACGGCCTGGCGAACATCGGATGGCGCATGCTGCGCACCTCGTGCTCGATGGTTGCCACCACGGCGCCGCTGTCCAGATCGACAATGTCCTGGAAACGATACTGGCTTTGATCACTTTCTTCGGTAATCAGGCCACGCTCGAGCAGGCGGCCATGGACGCCGGAAAAATCGGCCACCGTGACCTGCACGTGGTGTCCGTCGTAGGGCGTCATGGCGGTGTCGACCTCGCGAAAACGCAGACTCTCGCCGAGCCCGACCGGTATCTGCACGAATGCGCCCGCGGCATCGGATCCGACACTGGCCGGGCTCGCCAGAATTTCCTGGTAGAAGCGGGCGATCGCCGCCGACGTTGCGACGCCGACATGGACCTCCAGACAGGGCATGCCGAGCGCCATCTGGCCGAAGCGCGCGGGGTCAGGGGCATGGACATGGATCTGGTTACCCCACGGGCAGACCAGTTCGACACGTTCGCCGACTGCCTGGAAATCGAATCGGGTGCCGGCCAGCAGCTCACGCACGCGATCGAGCCGCAGCAGCAGCGCGGCCAGGTCGGGCATTACCAGATGCACAACGCCGCGCAGTGCCTGGGCCGGGCCGGTCGGCAAATGGAACTGGCTGGTTCCGACATTGATCCAGGCGTTGCCGATGCCGGTCTGCAGATACGGATCTCGCGTCAGGCCGAGGCCCATCACGTAGAAAACAATCGCCCGCTGCTGATCGGGGACGCGCACGTTGAGGTGGCCGAACTCGACAAGGTTGCCAATGTCTTCGGTGCGGCGATCGAATCGGATGCTGTTCATGGCGTGAATGCTAGCGCTGCATTCGCGATCCGGCACCCGTTTTTCCGAATCTGGCGATCGGCAGCGGGAGTCGATCAGGCGTCCGGGGTCGGCGCGGGACGGCTCTCGCGGGGGCGCTTGACTGCCGGCTTGTCGATCTCGCGCAGGCTGGCCTGGATGAAGCTCAGATGCAGGTTGGCGGCGCTGCGTGCGGCAACCGGGTCGCGGGCGACGATCGCCTTGACGATATCGGCATGCTGATCGTCGAGCAGGGCGATATTTTCCGGCTGCCGATACAACACTTCGCGCGACCGCATCATGTTGCTGCGCATCAGGTTGAACAGGCCCCGCATCACATGCACCAGCGCAACGTTGTGCGAGGCTTCGGCAATCGCCATGTGGAAATCGGCGTCGATGTCGGCATCTTCCAGCGGTTCGCGTTCGCTGCGGCGTCGGCGCATCGCCGCCGACATGCCGCGCAGGCGCTTTGCATCCTGCTCGGTGGCGCGAATGGCGGCAAACCACGCGGCGACGCATTCGAGGCCGTGGCGCAGCTCGAGAACGTCGTCGATCGTCGATGGGTGTCGCTGCAGCAGGTGAACCAGCGGATCGGTGATGGTCGGGCCGGTGACGTCGGTCACGCCGAAGCCGCCACCGCGCCGGGCCTGCACCAGGCCGCGGCTTTCGAGCAGTAACAGGGCTTCGCGCACCGACGGGCGGGAAACGGCCAGCTGTTTCGCCAGATCGCGCTCGGAAGGCAGGCTGTCGCCTGGGCGCAATCGGCCATCCACGATCATCTGCTCGATCTGCTCGGTGATCGCATCCGACAGGCGCTGTCGGCGCGGGATTGTGATCGTTCGAAAAAGTCCGTCCGGTTCCATGCTTGAGTCGACTGTGCCCCACCTTCCTCGGCACAGCATAGTCGCATCTTTCGATGGTCAGACCAGTATTACCACCAATGCCCAGATCCGTCGCAAGGCGGAACATCAGGCCATCGGCATCGATCGGCACGCTTTCCCCTTGCCGGCTCGAGTGCCGCACGCTACTGTTGCATCCGGCAACGTGGTTGAAACTCGATGCGGGCATGGGCGTGCCGGCATCGGCATCTCGGAAGCGCCCGTAAATTTGACTCAAGACAAGGAGATGACGATGAGCAACAAGCACCGCGTGGTATTGGTGACTGGTGGGATGGGTGGCCTGGGTGAAACTATCGCCACCAAGATGGCTGACGAAGGCTACAAAGTGGTGGTGACCTACTCGCCGAGCAACAAGACCCATGGAGAATGGGTCAAGCAGATGAAAGAAAACGGCTACGAGATGGTCGCCGTGCCGTGCGACGTGGCCGACTACGACTCTTGCGTCAAGGCGGTAGCCGAGGTACATGACAAGGTCGGCGCGATCGACGTGCTGGTCAACAATGCCGGCATCACCCGCGATACAACTTTCAAGAAAATGGACAAGGTCAACTGGGATGCGGTGCTGCGCACCAACCTTGACAGCCTGTTCAACATGACCAAGCAGGTCGCCGACGGCATGG
>JBDTQC010000330.1:0-4656 GCA_039932405.1 Ideonella sp. | reverse complement strand
TCGATGGCGATACCTCGACCAACGATTCGTTCATCCTGATCGCCACCCAGCAGGCGGGCAATCCAACCATCACGTCGCTCGAATCGGCCGATGGACAGGCCTTGCTGGAGGCGATCACCGGCGTGGCGCAGAGCCTGGCGCAGGCGATCGTCCGCGATGGCGAAGGCGCGACCAAATTCATCACCATCGAAATGAACGGTGGCCGCGACGAGGCCGAATGCCTGAAGGCCGCCTACGCGATTGCGCACTCGCCGCTCGTCAAGACCGCGTTCTTTGCCAGCGATCCGAACCTCGGCCGGATTCTCGCGGCGGTGGGTTATGCGGGCATCGACGACCTCGACCAGAGCCTGATCGATCTGCATTTGGACGATGTCCATGTCGTCGAGCGTGGTGGCCGGAGACCCGAATACCGCGAAGAAGACGGGCAACGCGTGATGAAGCGCGACGAGATCACCATTCGAATCGATCTGCACCGCGGTGCGTACCGGGCCACGGTCTGGACCTGCGACCTCAGCCACGATTACGTCACCATCAACGCCGACTACCGGTCTTGAACTGGTTGCAGCGGCTCAGCGACGTTCAATGTTCGGCAGCTGGTGAAAACCGATCGACCGCGTCGGTAATCAAACCGTCGATGCCGAGCCCGCTCAGCCATTGAACCGTCGCGGGGTCGTTGACTGTATAGGCCAGCGCGCGTTTGCCGGCGTCATGCAGAGTGTCGATCCATTGCTGCTGCCAGATCGCATGATTCGCGACCACGGCAACACATTGCAGGCGCTGCACAATCTCGAGCCAGTCGGCCTGCGGCTTGTCGAGCAGCAGGGCTCTCGGCAACTCGGGAACTGCGGCTTGGGCGGCCTCGAGCGCCAATGGCGCAAACGAACTGAGCAGCGGAGTCATGCCGCTGCCATGCCAGAGGATTTGCGTTTCCATTGCCACCTGCGTGCCGGTGGCCGATTCGTGGCCAGGGGTCGGCTTGATTTCGATATTCAATGCAAACCGGTTGGCGATGCAGAACTGCGCGATCGACTCGAGCGAAGCCAGCGGCTCACCGGCGAAGCGCCGGCCATGCCAGCCACCGGCATCCAGCCGCGACAGCGCTTTCCAGTCGTGATCAACCGCGCGACCATGGCCATTGGTGGTGCGTTGCAGGTCGGCATCGTGCAGCAGCATGGCCACGCCATCGCCACTCAGCTTGACGTCACATTCGAATGCGCGGTAGCCGTGCGACGCGCCCAAGCGAAACGCCGCCAGGGTATTTTCAGGCGCCAGCTTGCCGGCGCCGCGGTGCGCAATCCAGAACGGCAAAGGCCACGGCGACATGGTTTTCAAGCGACCCGCTGGCGGGTTGCTGCATCGAACCAGTGCAGCCGCCCGGCCGCAAACTGCAGGCTCACCGTGGAATCGACCTGCGGACTCGGCAAGGTGGCGTCCAGGCGCACCGTGAACGTGTGGCCGCCGACCTTGCCATGGATCAAGCGTTCGGCACCCAGCATCTCGATGAATGCGACCTTGAAAGGCCATCCGGGTTCGCCCGCTGCAGCGAGTTGTGCGTGTTCCGGACGCACGCCCGCGATCAATTCGCCGCCGCGCGGAGCGGGCGCCGGCAACTGCAGGTGCTCGCCAGCCAGCGTGAAGCTCGTGCCGTCGGCATGGCCTGTCATCAGGTTCATCGGCGGCGAGCCGATGAAGTTGGCGACGAAGGCCGTGGCCGGTCGTTGATAGACCTCATCTGGCGTGCCGATCTGTTCGACCCGGCCCGCATTCATCACGATCATGCGCTGGGCCAGGGTCATCGCCTCGACCTGGTCATGGGTGACGAACAGCGAAGTGATCGCCAGCTCGGAATGCAGCTTCTTGATCTCCAGGCGAGTTTGCGCGCGCAGCTTGGCGTCGAGGTTGGACAGCGGCTCATCGAACAGGAAAACCTGCGGCTGCCGGACGATCGCGCGACCCATCGCCACCCGCTGCCGCTGGCCGCCCGACAACTCGCGAGGCTTGCGTTGCAGCAGGGCGCCGAGTTCGAGGATTTTCGCGGCCTTGTCGACGCGTTCACTGATTTCGGCCGCCGGCAGCTTGGCGATCTTCAAGCCGTAAGCCATGTTCTGGAACACGTTCATGTGCGGGTAGAGCGCGTAGTTCTGGAACACCATCGCAATGTCGCGTTTGGCGGGCTCGACATCGTTGACGACCCGGCCGCCGATCGCGATTTCGCCGCTGGAGATTTCTTCCAGCCCTGCGACCATTCGCAACAGCGTCGATTTGCCGCAACCTGACGGACCGACGATGACGATGAATTCGCGGTCGGCGATTTCGGCATCGACGCCGTGAATGACCTTGTTCGCCTTCGCACCAGAGCCATAACTCTTGGTGACCTTGCGCAATGAAATGGCTGCCATGAAAACCCTGGATTGCTTATTTTTCGGTATCGACGAGGCCCTTGACGAACCATTTCTGCATCAGCACGACCACCAGCGCCGGCGGCAGCATGGCAAGCAAGGCGGTCGCCATCACGACGTTCCATTCATTGGCCGCATCGCCACCGGCGATCATGCGTTTGATGCCGATCACCACCGGGTACATGTCCTCGCTGGTGGTGGCCAGCAACGGCCACAGATACTGGTTCCAGCCGTAGATGAACTGGATCACGAACAAGGCTGCAATCGAGGTCTTCGACAAGGGAACCAGGATGTCCTTGAAAAATCGCATCGGTCCGGCACCGTCCATGCGTGCGGCCTCGACCATTTCATCGGGCACGGTCAGGAAAAACTGGCGGAACAGGAAGGTTGCGGTTGCCGATGCGATCAACGGCACAGTCAACCCGGCATAGGTATTGAGCATGCCCAGGTCCGACACGACCTTGTAGGTTGGCATGATGCGAACCTCGACCGGCAGCATCAGCGTGATGAAGATCGCCCAGAAGAAAAAGTTCTTCAGCGGAAAACGGAAATAGACGATCGCAAAAGCCGACAGCAGCGAGATGGCGATCTTGCCCACCGCAATCACCATCGCGGTGACAAAACTGACCCAGATCATGCGCAACGCCGGCGCGTTCGAGCCGGCGCCGTCGCCGCCGCCGAACAACGCTGTCTTGAAGGTCTCGATCAGGTTGCTGCCAGGCAGCATCGGCATCGGCGCCTGAATGATCTCCGCCGAAGTATGCGAGGCCGCAACAAACGCCAGATACAGCGGAAATGCAACGATCAGCACACCCAGGATCATCACCAGGTGGCTCAGGACCGTCAGTGCCGGATTGCGTTCAACCATCGCTACGCTCCGAACGTGTGATGGAATCAACGCTTGATACTCGCAGGGCGCATGCGGCAATCAGCGCGATCCACGACCTGCCAACCGCAACAATACCGTGCCGATCAAGCAGACGCCGCGGATCCGGCTGCGCCGGCCCGCCGGCGTCGCATCCTTGATGGGGTGCGGCGCAAGCCGCTACAGGGGTGTTCAATATTGCACCTTCTTCTCGACGTACCGGAACTGCACGAACGTCAGCGCGATGACGATGGCCATCAGGATCACCGATTGGGCAGCCGAACCGCCCAGGTCGTTGTTCTTGAAACCGTCGTTGAAGACCTTGTAGACCAGGATCATGGTGTCCTGGCCCGGGCCGCCCTGGGTGGTGGCGTCGACGATCGCGAAGGTGTCGAAAAACGCGTAGACCATGTTGATCACCAGCAGAAAAAACGCGGTTGGCGACAACAGCGGGAACTGGATCGTCCAGAAGCGGCGCCAAGGGCCCGCCCCATCGATCGCGGCCGCTTCGATCAAGGATTTCGGAATCGAATTCAGGCCCGCCAGAAAGAACAGGAAGTTGTAGGAAATCTGCTTCCACACCGCAGCCATCACGATCAATGCAATGGCTTGGCTCGAGTTGAGCAGGTAGTTCCAGTCGACGCCGATACGCGCCAGTGCATAGGCAACGACGCCCAGCGTCGGTGAAAACATGAACAGCCACAACACGCCGGCAATCGCCGGAGCCACCGCGTAGGGCACGATCAGAAAGGTCTTGTAGAGCATCGCCGCGCGGATGATGCGATCGGCAAAGATCGCCAACAGCAGCGAGATCGCGATGCCCAGACCGGCCACCAGCAGCGAAAACCAGGCGGTGACCTTGAACGACTCGAGGTAGGCGGAATCGCTGAACAAGGTCTTGAAGTTGTCGAATCCGACCCACTCGGTCGACATGCCGAAGGCATCCTGCAGCTGAAAGGATTGCAGGATCGCCTGGCCAGCCGGCCAGAAGAAAAAGATGCTGATGACGGCCACCTGCGGTGCAATCAACACCCAAGGCAGCCACGGGGACCGGAACAGGACTCGTTTTTCCATCGCTTCGAGACGAGAACCCTCCCGGCTGGGAGGGTGGCTTGATCAGCGGGCAGGCAAGGCCGGATCAGGGAAGCCGGCTGCCAGGTGCATCAGCTCTTGTTGGCTTTCTGGAAGCGTTCGAGCTGGTCGTTGCCGCGCGTGACGGCCGCACCGAGCGCATCCTTGGCCGATTTCTTGCCGGTCCAGATCTGTTCGGTTTCCTCGTCGATGATGGTGCGGATCTGGTTGTGGTTCCCGATGCGGATGCCGCGTGACTTGTCGGTGACCTTGCGGATCATCTGCTGCACGGCCACGTCCGTTCCCGGCTTCTCCTTGTAA
>JBDTQC010000329.1:0-4682 GCA_039932405.1 Ideonella sp. | reverse complement strand
GTGCCCGGGTACCCGCTTTTTACATGCCACCCATGCAACCTGCCCAGGTTCCCCCACCCGACTACCGCATCGCCTTCGACATGGCACCGGTCGGCCTCGTGTTGTCGCGGCAACGGCTGATGGTCGACTGCAATCAGGCCGTGCTCGAGATGTTCCGGACCACACGCGAGGCGCTGGTCGGCCGCAGCTTCGCGGTGTTGTATCCGTCGAATGCCGAGTTCGAGCGCACCGGCGAACGCATCCTGGCGCAACTCGACGGCCGTGGCCGCTATGCCGACGAGCGGGTGATGAAACGGGTCGGTGGCGTGCGGCCGGGCGAGTTGTTCTGGTGCCATGTTGCCGGGCGGGCGCTCGACGCGCGCCAGCCGCATGCCGCGGGCATCTGGAGTTTCGAAGACCTGTCGTCACGGCGCCAATTGAAACTCGAGCTGACGCCGCGCGAACGCGAAATCGCCGCCCTGTTGATCGACGGTCTGACCAGCAAACTGATCGGCAAGCGGCTGCAGATCAGCCCGCGTACCGTCGATGTATACCGAGCCCGCTTGATGAAGAAATATGGGGCGGCCAGCACGCCGGAGCTGGTGAATCGGTTGTTGTCGGCTTGAGGTAGAGCATCGCCTGAAAAGCGCGGCTAAAGCCGCTCCGACGAAAACAGGAATGGCGTGAGCCCGAGCGTCGCATTCGAAAACAAGCATGTCTGGTGTAGGAGCGGCTTCAGCCGCGCTTCATCCGGCATGTGCGCGTACCAGCGTTCCGTCACACCAGCTGTGCCTTGATCCCAATCCAGCTCAGCGAGCCACGCCCAGTTCGGCATACAGCCGCTCGACCAGGCTGCGCAGCTCGTCGACCTCGGCACGCATCGCGGCCTGTTGCAGCTTCAATGCGGCAATTTCGCTGGTGGCGACAAAGGCATCGTTGTCTGCGGCAACCGGCATCGCCGACACATCGACATCGCCACACAGCAAATGCGTCCAGCGGGCTTCGCGCGCGCCCGGTGCCCGTGGCAGCTTCAAGGCCAGCGGACCGCCCTTCTCTGCCGCACGCGCCGCCAATTCGTCGAGAAAGCCATCAACCGAGGAACTATCGGCGAAGCGGTGCAGCCGTTCGCTGTTGGCGCGCAATTCGGCGCTGGTCTGCGGCCCGCGCAGCAGCAGCGTGGCGAGCAGTGCAACCGATTGCGATGGCAGCGCCAGCACCCGGCCCATGTTGTGCTCGTAACGGGTGACCCTCGAGCCACTGCTTTCGAACGCCAGATGCAGCGTCTTCAGCGAATCGACGGCTTCCTGGATCTCGGCCTCGGTTGCGTTGATGACGGGCTCGCGCGCTGTTTTCTGGTTGCAGCCCGACAGCAGGCTGTTCAGCGACAGCGGATAGCTGTCGGGAACGGTATGCGCTTTCTCGATCAGCACACCCAGCACGCGCGACTCGAGCAGCGACAGCGGCCGCAGCGTGGTCACACCGCAAATCCGTCGTCAGCCTGAATCACCGCGCCGTTGATGAAATGGCTTTCGTTTGCGCACAACATCATCAGCACCGCATCCAGATCCTGCGGCTGGCCAACCCGCTTGCGCGGCAACATGTCGACCAGCTTCTTGCCGGCGTCGGTTTGCCAGTGGTGATGATTGATCTCGGTATCGATGTAGCCGGGACACAAGGCGTTGACATTGATGCCGTAGCGCCCCCATTCAAGCGCCATCGCACGGGTCATGTGGATCACTGCCGCCTTGCTCATGCAGTACACGCCAAGCTGCCCAAGCACACGCAGCCCGGCCATCGACGCGATGTTGACGATGCGTCCACCGGTGAAGGTTCCGGGTGCCGACCCCTTGGCGCGCGCCAGCATCCGTTTGCCGACTTCCTGCGCCATGAAAAAGGCACCCTTGGTATTGGTATCGAAGACGAAGTCGAAATCGTCCTCGGTGACATCGACCAGCTTCTGGGTCGTGCTGACACCCGAGTTGTTGATCAGGATGTCGATCGCGCCCATCTCGGTCTCGGCATGGGCGACGGCCGCCTTGATGCTGGCCAACTCGGTCACGTCGACCGCAACTACATGCGCATCTCCACCATCGGATTCGATCTCGGCGCGCAGCGCCTTCAAGCGCTCGATGCGCCGGCCGGCCAGTACCACCGCCGCACCCGAACTCGCCAAGGTCTTGGCGAATTGCGTGCCGAGGCCGCTTGATGCGCCGGTGATCAGGGCAACCCGCCCCGACAAGTCGATCTGGTAACTCATGCTGACTCCGAATTCATGGGGTGATCCTGGCGTTGCGTCCAGCCGAAACGCACGACTCGACCGAGTGCCAAGATAGCACGAAGCCATTGCTGGCCGGCCGCAAGCGAATCACGTCCATCTGGCCCGCTTCGAGTGCAGTTTCATCTCCAGCCGAAAATAGCACGATCGTGCTATTTCAATCGGTGTCACATCCTGCATCGTTACAATCGACTGCAAATTCAAAGCCTTGTCGACACTGGATCTTGCATGACACCTGAAGCCCTGTTGGAAACCCATGGCCCGCGCGAATCGATGGAGTACGACGTGGTCGTGGTCGGCGGCGGGCCGGCTGGCCTGGCCACCGCGATCCGGCTCAAGCAACTCGCTATCGAACACGGCAAGGAGATCTCGGTGGTCGTGCTCGAAAAGGGCTCCGAGCCAGGCGCTCATATCCTGAGCGGCGCCATCATGGACCCGGGCGGCCTGAACGAATTGCTGCCCGACTGGAAAGCGCTCGGCGCGCCACTGCACCAGGCCGTTACCGAAGACAAATTTCTATTTCTGAACGAAGGCGGCGCCAAAGCGACGCCGGATTTTTTTCTGCCCGACTGTTTCAAGAATCACGGCAACTACATCGTCAGCCTGGGCAACGTCGTGCGCTGGCTGGGCCAGCAGGCCGAGGGTCTGGGCGTCGAGATCTTTCCGGGCTTTGCCGCTGCAGAGGTCTTGTACAACGCCGATGGCAGCGTGCAGGGCGTGGCCACCGGCAACCTGGGCATCGGCAAGGATGGCGAGCCGATGGAGAGTTTTCAGCTCGGCATGGAACTGCACGGCAAATACACCATCTTTGCGGAAGGTTCGCGCGGGCACCTGGGCCGTCAGCTGATTGCGAAGTTCAAGCTCGACGAAGGCAAGGACCCGCAGAGTTATGGCATCGGCCTGAAGGAGCTGTGGGAGATCGACCCGGCCAAACACCAGCCGGGGCTGGTCATCCACACCGCCGGCTGGCCGCTCGATGACGACACCTACGGCGGCTCGTTCCTGTACCACGCCGAGAACAACCAAGTGGCGCTCGGTTTCGTCGTCGGCCTCGATTACAGCAACCCCTGGCTCAGCCCGTTCGAGGAATTCCAGCGCTGGAAGACCCATCCTGAAATTCGCAAATACCTCGAAGGCGGCAAGCGCATCTGTTATGGGGCGCGCGCCCTCACGGCCGGCGGTATCCTGAGCTTGCCGAAAACGGTATTTCCGGGTGGCGCACTGGTCGGCTGCGAAGCCGGCTATCTGAATGCCAGCCGGATCAAGGGCAGCCACGCCGCGCTCAAGACCGGCATGCTCGCCGCCGAGGCCGCATTCGAGGCGGTGACCAATGGCCGCCAGCACGACGAACTGGCCAGCTACCCGCAGGCCTTCCGCGAAAGCTGGCTGTTCACCGAACTCGACCGCGCGCGCAACTTCAAGCAATGGTTCAAGAAGGGCCGCACCACCGCCACGCTGATGACCGGCATCGAGCAGTGGCTGCTGCCGAAGGTCGGCTTCAAGGCGCCGCCCTGGACGATCCACCGCACCGCGGCCGATCACACCTACCTGAAGCCGGCCGCGCAATGCCCGCAGATCGCCTATCCGAAACCCGATGGCAAACTGACATTCGATCGACTCTCGAGCGTCTTCATCAGCAACACCAACCACGAAGAGCAGCAACCGGCGCACCTGACCCTGAAGGATCCGAGCGTACCGGTGGACATCAACCTGGCCATCTACGCCGGGCCCGAAAGCCGCTATTGCCCCGCGGGTGTCTATGAATTCGTCAAGAACCCCGACAACAGTGACCGCTTGCAGATCAACGCGCAGAACTGTGTCCACTGCAAGACCTGCGATATCAAGGACCCGACGCAGAATATCGTCTGGGTGACGCCCGAAGGCGGCGGTGGCCCGAACTACTCGGGCATGTGATTGCTGCCGATCCACGCGATCGCCATCACTGATCAGACGATTGGCCGGCGCGACACTGCGCGCGCTCCGAGATGAATGTCGAACAGGCGCGGCAAGTGGTACTGGTTCGCGCCGTCGAGTCCGACGCCAGGCCAGCGGCTACGCCTGACGCGGCGACGTCGCCGGCTTCGATCTGGTCTGCAGCCGATTCAGAATGGGCCGATGACGCCGCATTGCGGCAGCTTGGCGAGAGCGCGACAGCCGAGCTGTTCCTGATCGAGCGCGCCCGACTCGCGACCGATCGGCTTGCCGAACGCGACCCGACGATGGCGATGCTGAACAGTGCGGGCAGCCGACACGGCAACAGTTCGCTGGCAGTTGGCTTGCTGCTGGTGTTCGCGCTGATCTCGGGCCTGGCGACCGATGCGTTGGGGCCTTCGCGCCAGGTCAACCTGCTCGCACCTCCGCTGCTCGCGCTGATGCTGTGGAACCTCGTCGTTTATCTGGTTCTGCTGGTGAATGCCGCCCGGCGACG
>JBDTQC010000328.1:0-4690 GCA_039932405.1 Ideonella sp. | reverse complement strand
CGATCGCCTGGCCGAAGCGTTTGCTGAACGCCTGCACCAGCGTGTACGCACTGAATTCTGGGCTTACGACAACGGCGAGACGTTGACCCTGGACGAGATGATCAAGGAGAAATACCGCGGCATCCGGCCCGCGCCAGGTTATCCGGCCTGCCCTGACCACACGGTAAAGGGCAACATGTTCCGCGTCCTGAACTGCGCCGAGATCGGCATGTCGTTGACCGAAAGCTGGGCCATGGCGCCGGCCGCATCCGTCAGCGGTTTTTACCTGGCGCACCCCGATGCGGTCTATTTCAACGTCGGGCGGATCGGTGAAGACCAGTTGCGCGATTGGGCCGAGCGCAGTGGGCGTGCGTTTGGCGATGTACAGCGCGAACTGGTCACGCTGGGCTGATTGCGCCGGTGGCGGCGGGGCGGGCTGATCAGCTTGCCGACAGCACCCTTCGGAACTGGATCGCCTCGGCGAGGTGAGCGATGCCGATGGCGTCGCTGCCGGCCAGATCGGCGGCACTTCGCGCGACCCGCAAAACGCGGTGCACACCGCGCGCCGACCACGCCAGTCGGGTGGCGGCGGTGTGCAGCAACTGCGTAGCCGCAGCATCCAGCGCGCAGTGGCGGTCGAACGCGTCGCCGGCCAGCGTCGCGTTGAGTCCGAGCTGGCGGCGCTCCTGCCGATCACGCGCGCGGGCAACCCGCTCGGCAACGACGGCGCTGGGTTCACCATCGGGCAGGCTTGCCAGCGTGGTGGGTGGCACCGCCGGAACATCGACCTGCAGATCGATGCGGTCGAGCAAGGGGCCGCTCAGCCGGCTCTGATAGCGATGAATGGTTTCGGGTGAGCAGCGGCAGCTGTTGATCTGGCTGCCATGGTGGCCGCAGGGGCAAGGGTTCATGGCGGCGACGAGCTGGAATCGAGCCGGAAATTCCGTCTGGTACATCGCGCGCGAAATCGTGACCCGGCCGGATTCGAGCGGCTCTCGCAAGGCCTCCAGGGCGACCCGTGGATATTCCGGCAGTTCGTCCAGAAACAGCACGCCGGCGTGGGCCAGCGAGATTTCTCCCGGACGCGGCGGTGCACCACCTCCCACCAATGCCGCAGACGAGGCGCTGTGGTGTGGCGCACGGACGCTGCGCTGGCGCCAGCGGTCGACACGAAAGCGCCCGACCAGGCTCAGGATGGCGGCCGATTCAAGGGCCTCTTGCTGAGATAGCGGCGGCATCAAGCCCGCCAGGCGCTGCGCCAGCATCGATTTGCCGGTGCCGGGAGGACCGACCAGCAGCAGACTGTGGCCGCCGGCGGCGGCCAGTTCGAGGGCACGCTTGGCCCCCGTCTGGCCGCGTACGTCACGCAGATCGGGCCAGTTCTCCACGGCTTCGGCCTGGATCGGTCTGGCTTGCGGCAAGCGATCGGCGTCGGCAGCTTCGCCGTGCCGCATCGCGCGCACGACATCCAGGAGATGGCCGGCACGCAAGCAGGTGAGGCCGTCGACCAGGGCCGCCTCTTCGGCGCTTCCCGGAGGCAGCACCAGCGCGTGAGATGGCGAGCTTCGCTGCAGCGCCAGCGCCATCGCCAAGGCGCCGCGGACCGGGCGAAGTTCGCCGCCCAGCGACAACTCGCCGGCGAACACGTGACCGACCAGGCGTTGTGAATCGATCTGGCCGCTGGCGGCGAGGATGCCTAGCGCGATCGGGAGGTCGAAGCGCCCGGAGTCCTTCGGAAGGTCAGCAGGCGCCAGGCTGACCGTAATTCGCTTGTTGTGCGGAAATTCGAGCCCGCTGTTCTGCAGTGCGGCCCTGACACGTTCGCGCGCTTCCTTGACTTCGGTGTCCGCCAGTCCGACCAGCGTGAAGCTCGGCAGACCATTGGCAAGGTGAACCTCGACGGTGACGGCAGGCGCGTCGATTCCAAGCAATGCGCGACTGTGCAGAACGGCGAGGGACATGGCTGGAAATGGTCGCATCCTCAAGCGCAGCGCGACAACCTCATTCCGGGGGTGGCCGCATTTTGATTTGGGCACCGTCTTGGTGCGGCAAATGGCCTTGATGGCCTGTGCTGGTGCGGCGCCCTGCCCGTCTTCAGAGCACCGGCCTGCCTGACGCAACGTTTGGTTGCAGTGGCATGGAATCTGCAGTACCGATTCGACGATTCGATTTCAACTTTGTACTTCACGAGGATTCCATGACAAACAACCAATGGCTGGTCAGTGCCTTGCTGGCGATTTCTGCGGCCTCCGCGACCGCCCAGACCGCAGCGCCAACGCCCGATTTCAGCGTCACCGGCAATGTCGGTCTGTTCAGTGACTACCGCTTCCGTGGAATCTCGCAAACCGACCGCAAGCCTGCCTTGCAGGGTGGTTTCGACCTGACCCATTCATCCGGCGTGTATCTTGGCAACTGGAACTCGAATATTGACAGTGCCCTTTACAACGGCAGCAATCTGGAGATGGACCTGTACGGGGGATACAAGACAGAATTCGGTGGAGTCGGCATCGATGTGGGTGCCATCTATTACTACTACCCGGGTAGCGGAAAAGGTGGCACAAGCAAGATCGACAACACCGAAATCTACCTCGGTGCGAGTTACGGCCCGGTCAGCTTCAAGTATTCCCATGCGGTGTCGGACTTTTTCAGCGTTCCCAATACCAAGGGATCCCAATATTACGATCTGGCGTTCACCCACGACCTGGGCAATGGCCTGGGTTTGAACGCGCACGTCGGTTATCAGCGGGTCAAGAACTTCCCCAGCAACACCGGCAAGATCACCGATTACAAGCTCGGCGTGACCTATGACCTGAGCGGCTTCATCCTCGGCGCCTCATATGTGGGGACAAACCGCGATGGCAACAATTTCGTCGGCCCGCAATCGGGCAAGGATCTGGCCAAGGACACCGTCGTCCTGTCGGTTGCCAAGAGCTTCTGAGCGAACGAAACAAAAAGGAGAATGCCATGAAGATGGTGACTGCAATCATCAAGCCGTTCAAGCTCGATGAGGTGCGCGAAGCCCTGAGCACGATTGGTGTGCAAGGGGTAACGGTGACCGAGGTGAAAGGATTCGGTCGCCAGAAAGGGCATACCGAGCTGTACCGGGGTGCCGAATATGTCGTCGACTTTCTTCCGAAAGTAAAGATCGAAGCCGCCGTCGACGATGCAATCGTCGACCAAGTGATCGAGGCAATCGAATCATCGGCGCGCACCGGCAAGATCGGTGACGGAAAGATCTTCGTATCTGCGCTGGAACAGGTGGTCCGTATTCGCACTGGCGAAACCGGCAAGGACGCCCTCTAAGCCCCCAACCCAAGAAACGGTCATGAAAAAATTGTTTGCTACATTGGTTCTGGGCCTTGCCGGCCTGGGAATCTGCGGCTTGGCGCTGGCCCAGGCTGCATCGGCTCCCGAAGCTGCCGTGGCGGTGGTTCAGGCGGCGTCGGCCGCAGCCCCGGCAGCAGCGGCCTCGGCGCCGGCGGTGGTCGCCACGGTCAACAAGGGCGACGTGGCCTGGATGATGACCTCGACCTTGCTGGTCATCTTCATGGCCGTTCCGGGCCTGGCCTTGTTCTACGGAGGTCTGGTGCGCAGCAAGAACATGCTGTCGGTCTTGATGCAGGTGCTGGTGGTTTTCTCGCTGATCTGTGTGCTGTGGGCGATCTACGGGTACAGCGTGGCGTTCGGCGGCGAGGGCGCGATACTGGGATCGCTGGACAAGCTGTTCCTGAACGGCGTCACGGTGGCGTCGCTGGCCGATACGTTCACACCGGAAGCCAAATTGCCCGAACTCATCTTCGTCGCATTCCAGGCGACGTTTGCCGGTATTACCTGCGCGCTGATTGTCGGATCGTTCGCCGAGCGCATGAAATTCGCTGCGGTACTGGCATTCTCGGTATTGTGGTTCACCTTCTGCTACCTGCCGATCGCCCACATGGTCTGGGGCGCTGGCGGGTATCTGCTGAGCAAGGGCGCGCTTGATTTTGCGGGCGGTACGGTGGTGCACATCAACGCCGGCGTCGCCGGCCTGGTTGGCGCTTATGTGATGGGCAAGCGCATCGGATATGGCAAGGAATCGATGACGCCGCATTCGCTGACCTTGACGATGGTAGGCGCCTCGATGCTTTGGGTGGGCTGGTTCGGCTTCAACGCCGGCTCCAACCTGGAGGCGAACAGCGGTGCCGCACTGGCGTTCATCAATACCTTGCTCGCTACTGCAGCGGCGGTGCTGTCCTGGAGCATCGGTGAGTCTCTGTCGAAGGGCAAGGCGTCGATGCTCGGTGCCGCGTCCGGTGCAGTCGCCGGATTGGTCGCCATCACACCGGCTTGCGGTTCGGTTGGGCCAATGGGGTCGATCATCCTCGGCCTGCTTGCCGGCGTTGTCTGCCTGTGGGGTGTCAACGGACTGAAGAAAATGTTGGGTGCAGATGACTCACTCGACGTATTCGGCGTTCACGGCGTCGGCGGTATCCTCGGCGCGATCCTCACCGGAGTCTTCACCGCACCATCCTTGGGCGGAACCGGGAAAGCCGATTTCTCGATTGCCCATCAGGTGCTTGTCCAGGCCGAAGGTGTGTTGATCACCATCGTCTGGTCGGCGGTCGTTGCTTTCATCGCCTACAAGTTGGTCGATATGGTGATCGGCTTGCGGGTTCCGGAAGACGAAGAGCGCGAAGGTCTTGACATCACCTCGCACGGCGAGACGGCGTAC
>JBDTQC010000327.1:0-4708 GCA_039932405.1 Ideonella sp. | reverse complement strand
AACAGGCAACTCATGCGCGGAGGCCGCGCATGAGCAAGAGCAAAAACCTGCTCGTGATGGCTGCTGGCACCGGGGGCCATGTCATTCCGGGCCTGGCGGTGGCGCGTGAGATGGCCACACGGGGCTGGCACGTCAGCTGGCTCGGCACCACCAAAGGCATGGAAAACCGGCTGGTTCCGCCGAGCGGCATCGCGCTCGACACGATCGATTTCAGTGGCCTGCGCGGCAACGGTCTGCTGCAGACCCTGACCGGCGGGCTGCGGCTGTTGCTGGCGTTCTGGCAATGCGTGCAAATCATCCGACGCCGCCGCACCGACCTGGTGCTCGGCATGGGAGGTTATGTCTGCTTTCCAGGTGGCCTGATGGCCTCGTTGCTCGGCAAACCGCTGCTGCTCGTCAATGCCGATGCGGCACTGCTGCTCAGCAACAAGGCCTTGCTGCCGGTGGCCGATCGGGTGGCGTTCGGCTTTGATGGCGAAGCGGCGCGGCGCACCCGCAACGCGGTCGTCACCGGCAATCCGGTGCGCGCCGATATCGAGGCGCTGCCCGATCCCGCCGACAGGTTTGAGGGACGCCGCGGGCCGTTGAAGTTGCTGGTCGTTGGCGGCAGCCTCGGCGCGAAGGCGCTGAACGAGACGCTACCGCAGGCGCTTGCGTTGATCGATCGCTCGACCCGTCCGCAGGTCACGCATCAAACCGGAATGGCGCACCATGCATCGGTCACCGCCGCCTATCGGCAACAGCAGGTCGATGCCGAAATTCTGCCGTTCATCGACGACATGGACCAACGCCTTGGCGCCTGCGATGTGATCGTCTGCCGCGCCGGCGCAGTAACAGTCAGCGAATTGTGCGCGGGCGGTGTCGCTGGCGTACTCGTGCCGTTGGTGATCAGCACCACCTCGCACCAGCGCGACAACGCGCAGTGGCTGGCCGGCTACGGCGCGGGCATTCATTTGCCACAAAGCGAGCTGACCCCGCAGCGACTGGCCGACGTGCTCGGCGGACTGACGCGCGAGGCGCTGCTGGCGATGGCCGGCAAGGCGAGGGCGCTGGCCCGGCCACGCGCGGCGGCTCGGGTTGCCGACGAGCTCGAAGGGTTGGTGGCTGCATGAAACACGCGGTCAGGCACATCCACTTCGTCGAAGAGCCACCAATGCCGACGAATGTTCTTTGCGTGCGGAGGGCCGGCGAGTGAAGCATGCCGTCAAGCAGATCCACTTCGTCGAAGGGCCACCATTGCCGACGAAGGTCCTTTGTGTGTCGAGGGCCAGCAAGTGAAGCACGCCGTCAAGCACATCCACTTCGTCGGCGTTGGCGGCGCCGGCATGAGTGGCATCGCCGAGATTCTGCACAACCTCGGTTATGTGGTGTCTGGATCTGACCAGGTTGACAGCAGCACCTCGCGGCGGCTGGCGGGCCTGGGGGTACGGGTGTTCGTCGGACACGATGCGGCGCACATCGCGGGTGCCGAAGCGGTGGTGACGTCGACGGCCGTGAAGGGTGACAACCCGGAGGTCATCGCGGCGCGTGCGGCGCGCGTGCCGGTGGTGCCGCGCGCCGAGATGCTGGCCGAATTGATGCGGCTCAAGCAGGGCATCGCGATCGCCGGCACGCACGGCAAGACCACCACCACCAGCCTGGTGACCAGCGTGCTGGCGCAGGCCGGGCTCGATCCGACCTTCGTGATCGGCGGACGCCTGAATGCCGCTGGCGCCAATTCACGGCTCGGCAAGGGCGACTACATCGTCGTCGAGGCCGACGAGAGCGATGCGTCTTTCCTGAATCTGCTGCCGGTGATGGCGGTGGTGACGAACATCGATGCCGATCACATGGACACCTATGGCCATGACTTTGCCAAGCTCAAGCAGGCCTTCGTCGAATTCATCCACCGCATGCCGTTCTACGGTGCGGCGATCGTCTGTGTCGATGACCCTGGCGTGCGCTCGATCCTGCCGATGATTTCGCGCCCGATCGTCAGCTACGGCTTTCACGAAGACGCGATGATTCGCGCCGTCGACGTGCGCGCCGAGAACGGCGCAATGCGCTTCACCGTGCAGCGGCGCAACGGCGTGCGCATGCCCGATGTCGAGTTTTCGCTGAACCTGCCGGGCGATCACAACGTGCTGAATGCGCTGGCAGCGATTGCCGTGGCCACCGAACTCGAATTGCCGGACGCGCCGGTGATCGCGGGGCTGGCTGAATTCAACGGCGTGGACCGCCGCTTCCAGCGATACGGCGATCTGCCGGCCCGCGGTGATGCAGCCGGTGGTCGCTTCACGCTGATCGACGACTATGGGCACCACCCGGTCGAGATGGCAGCCACGATCGCCGCGGCGCGCGGTGCCTTTCCGGGACGGCGGCTGGTGCTGGCTTTTCAGCCGCATCGATTCACCCGCACCCGTGACTGTTTCGAGGATTTTGTCAAGGTGATCGGCACCGCCGATGCCGTGTTGCTGGCCGAGGTCTACGCCGCCGGCGAGGCACCGATCGCAGCCGCCGATGGGCGCGCTCTGGCGCGTGCGCTGCGGCTGGCCGGCAAGGTCGATCCGCTGTTCGTCGACGACGTTGCGCAGATGCCCGACTCGATCGTCGAACATGCGCGTGCCGGCGATGTGGTGATCGCGATGGGCGCCGGCTCGATCGGTCAGGTACCGCAGCAGCTGGTCGATCTGCTGAAGGAGGCCTCATGAACCTGGGCAAGGTGGCCGTCTTGATGGGAGGCAGCTCGGCGGAACGCGAGATATCCCTGTTGTCGGGTGGTGGCGTATTGACGGCACTGCGATCGCAAGGGGTCGCTGCCGACGCCTTCGATCCGGCCGAGCGCGAGCTGGTGGAGCTCAAGCGCGAAGGCTACGACCGCTGCTTCATCGCACTGCACGGCCGGCATGGCGAAGATGGCTGCGTGCAAGGTGCGCTCGAGCTGCTCGGCATCCCGTATACCGGCTCGGGCGTGATGGCATCCGCAGTTGCCATGGACAAGGTGATGACAAAGCGTATCTGGATCGCCGAAGGTCTGCCGACGCCACGCCATGTCTGGTTGGCACCCGACGATCAGTCGAGCGAGCGCATCCGTGGCGTGCCCGATCAGCTCGGGTTGCCGCTGATCGTCAAGCCGCCGCGCGAAGGCTCTTCGATCGGTGTCAGCAAGGTGATTGGCTATTCGGACATGCAGCAGGCAGTGACGCTGGCAGCCGGCTTCGATCCGGACGTGTTGTGCGAAGAATTCATCGACGGCATGGAAGTCACCTGCCCGGTGATCGGTCAGGGTGTTGCTGCGCGGGCGCTGCCGGTGGTTCGCATCGTGGCGCCAGATGGTGCCTATGACTATCAGAACAAATATTTCACCGATGTCGTGCAATACCATTGCCCGAGTGGTCTGGACGACGCGGCCGAGGCCGAGATTCAGCGCATCACGCTGGCCGCCTACCGCACGCTGGGTTGCCGCGGCTGGGGGCGCGCCGACCTGATGATCCGCGCCAACGACAAGCGGCCATTCCTGCTCGAGATGAATACCTCGCCGGGAATGACTTCGCACTCGCTGGTGCCGATCTCGGCCCGGGCCGCCGGCATCAGCTACGAACAGCTGTGTCTGCAACTGCTGGCCGGCGCAACGCTGGACACGCCGCGCGGCTGAGCCATGGCTACCATCATCCGCACCCCTCGGATCAAGCAGCGCGAAGTCGCGCCGCTGCCGAGCGACGTCGTGCTGATGAATGCCACGGCCAACCTGCTGTTCGCGTTGTCGGCAATCGCCGTGCTGGCAGCCAGCTTGTGGCTGCTGACACAACTGCCGATCTTCCGCTTGAAGGCGATCCACATCGAGGGCGATCTGGGCCACAACAGCGAGGCAACGATCCGCGCCAATGCCATGCCGAAGCTGGCCGGCGGATTTTTCACGATCGATCTGCAATCGGTGCAACGCGCGTTCGAATCCGTCCCCTGGGTGCGCCACGCGATCGTGCGGCGGGTCTGGCCAAATCGCCTGGCCGTGCGCCTGGAGGAGCATGTCGCCGCTGCGATGTGGTTGCCGCTGGGCGCGCCGGAGAAGGCCAGCGACAAACTTGTCAATGACCACGGCGAGGTCTTCGAGGCCAATCTGGGCGACATCGAGGACGACGAGTTGCCGACCTTGAGCGGCCCCGACGGCGCGGCCCTGCAGATGCTCGCCACCTTGCGCCAACTCGACGGGTTGTTCGCAAAGATCGACTGGCAGATCGAGAAGCTGGCATTGAGCAGCCGCGGCTCCTGGCGGGCCGACATCGACAGCGGTGCACGCATCGAACTCGGCCGCGGCACGCCCGAAGAGTTGCGCGAGCGCAGCGAACGCTTTATCGGCACCGTGGCCACGGTGGCCAACCAGTACCGGCGGCCGGTGCAATACGCCGACCTGCGACACCACGATGGTTATGCGCTGCGTCTGCGAGGCGTATCGACCACCTTGACCGCAGCTGAAAAGAAAGCACCTCGGAAATAAAGATGCCCAAAGAGTACAAGGAACTGGTCGTGGGACTGGACATCGGCACCGCCAAGGTGATGGCGGTGGTGTCCGAGGTGTTGCCCAACGGGGAGTTGCGCCTGGCCGGACTCGGCGTTGCGCCGGCGCATGGACTCAAGCGCGGGGTCGTCGTCAACATCGACGCCACCGTGCAGAGCATCCAGCAGGCGCTGAAAGAGGCCGAGATGATGGCCGACTGCAAGATCACGCGCG
>JBDTQC010000326.1:0-4733 GCA_039932405.1 Ideonella sp. | reverse complement strand
GAAGAGGGTGGACGGGAAAGCCTGCAGCGTGGCCGGTGTCGCAGTGGCATTCGGCAGGCCGAATCCGGATAGCGAGACGGCAGGCGCAGGGGTCCCGTTGACGGCATTCGACGCGACGCTCACCTGCGCGGCCGTCGCGGCTCCTGCAACGGAAGGACGGAAGCTCAACTCCACCGTGCAGGCATTGGAGGGCGCGGTCGTTCCCAGTGTGAACGGGAACGTCGATGGACAGTTGCCTCCCGTGCGGCTGAAGTCGCTCGCAGCCGGGGCGAATGCAATCGAGTTCACGGTCAATGCCGCGGTGCCAGAATTGCGAATCGTGAAAGACTGCGGCGTCGAGCTGCTGCCCAGCGGCACCCGACCGAACGCCAATGCGGTCAGGCCTTGCAGGTCGATCGTCGCCACCGGAACCGCAAGCCCGGTTCCGTTGACCTGCACCTGCAGCGTTGCGGGCGGGCCGTCGTTAGGAATCGACAGCGTGGCCTGACGCGGGCCGGTCGCGGTCGGCGTGAACTGGATGTCGACGAAGCAACTGCTGCCAGCGCCCGGAGCCGGGGTCAGGACCAGGTTCGAGCGGCACTGGGTCGTGTCGATGGCAAATTCGGTCGCTGGCGAGAACGCCAGCGTACCCAAAGTCAGATTGGCATTGCCGGTATTGCTGATCGTGCCGATGCGCTTGGGGGTTGTCGTCCCGACCACCGAGGACAAGGTCAGGTCAGCCGCCGGTTGGTAGGTAAAGATCGGCGCAGGCGGAGCCGATCCCGCCCCGGTGAAGTTGACCGTGCGTGCGGCCGGAGACGGCACGCTGCTCGCTCCGCTCAGGCTGATCGACAGGCTGCCGTCGCGCGCTCCCGTTCCTTGCGGAGAAAACGTCACGGTCAGATCGCATACGCGAGCGATCGACGCATCGACGGCCGCTGCGATGTTCCCTGAGGTCGCCGATGCGGAGCATCCCGGCGTCTGCGTCACCGAATAGTCTGCCGGATTTGTCTGTGAAAAGCTGTAGCTGACGGCCGAGCCGCGCAGATTGCCAAGGCTGATCATCTGCGCAGCGCTGCTCTGCCCAACGGTAATCGTGCCGAATGGAAGGATCGTGGCGGACGCCAGTCCATCACGAACTGCCCGCAGGTAGTCGTAGAGTTCGAGCAAGTCCGGATCGCTTCGACCAGTGATGTACGACGGAAGCATGTTGTTGCCGAAAGACGCCGCAGTCGCGCGCATGTCGGCCGGGGCACTGGCTCTGGCGACGTTCAATGACGACCAGAGCAGGATTTTTTGGGGATTGGGAGGGGGCCCGCTCGCCGGTGTTGCCAGCGGATTTCCGTGACAGTTGCTGGTGCTGCAACCCGGGGTGACGTTGGTGTAGGCGGCGCTTGTGGGAACGACAATCTGGGCGACAGCGCTACCGGCGACGCCGCCGAAAGACGCGACGACGAGCACCAGGGAGCCGACCCAACCTCGCGGCATGATCCGAGCAGTGATCATTGATTCTCCCTGGGTCGTTGTTCAGCTTGTCGAAGTGCAGGGCCAGGTGGTCAGACGCAGTCGACCACCCTGAACTCAACGCGCCTGTCCAGGGCATCACGCATGTCATCTGTACCCAACCCGACCAGTGCCTCGCGCGATCCGACCCCGGTCGAGCTCAGGCGGGTGCGCAGGGCCCGGTTTTCCTTCTCGATCATTTTCTGAATTTCTTCGGCACGCCGACGTGAGAGGATTTCATTGCCACGCGCACTGCCGGTCCGGCTGGTATGACCGACGATGCGAATACAGGTCTTGGCGTGGTCTGTCTGCTCAGCCAGTGTCGTCAACCACAGCTGATATTGCTGGGGCAGATCACCGATCTGGTTGAAACTGGTCTTGCCAGGCTGAAACAGCAGCTTGACCGGCAGACGCTTGAGCTCCAGGCCCGAGGCCACCAGCTTGCCGAAATTCTCGCCCGCTTCGCTTTTTCTGCCCAACTGCCAGTTGGTCAGGTACAGACCGTTCAAGACCCGCAGGTCACCCGGCTCCGCGATTGGTTCGGCTTCCTTGTAGAGCTTGTTCGCGGCTGGAATCTTGCCCTCGTCGTAGGCCAGAATCGCCTCGTTGACCACAGCGGCCGCAGGCAGGCGCGCCAGGTAGTCGGGGTCGGCCGGATCGCCGATATTCGTATTGACCTGACAAGAATTGATATAGCCAAGCACCGTCTTGTCCTTGTGCCAGGTCGGGCTGTCGCGGTAGTAGCGCAACGGTTCCGGGTTCACGGAATCGACGGTGGCTCGATCGATCTCCTTGGCCACGACCTTGCCGGTGCGCAGATCGATCAGGGTCAACCAGACGCGAAACGCATCCGGCACCTTGTCGACCGACCGCTCGATGTTCACCGGTGTCAAGGTGCCGATCAGCAGCAAGGGTCGGGCGGCCAGGGATTCACGCGTCAGCGGCGCGACCGACCATCTGGCATTGCTGGACTTGGCAATTGATTCGAGTTGCACGCCCATCTGTGCGGTGCTGACAGTCTGACCGCCCGTGTTGGCATCAATCAAGGGATCCACCACCAAAGCGCGTGGCTCGGTTCCGAGCTGGTCGATGGCATTGGCGAACAGCGACTGCCCGGCCCGCGCGATGGCGTCTTCGAATCGAACCGGGTCCGGCGGCGGCAGGTCGCTCGCGTGTGCCTTCACGGGGCGCTTGACGAGGCCTGGCGCGGCCGCGGTCGCCGCCGCAACGGGCGGCATCGTGATCGGTCTGGCTGCCTCCGCGGCGGCGGCTGGCGCCGCCGTGACAGCCCTGGCGATCGGCGCGGAGTTGGTCGGCTTGCTGACAGTGGGTGGCTGGTTGGCCGAAGCAGCAATGCCAGGTACCGGCCCGGAGGTGCAGCCACCCAGCGCGGCCAGCACGGCAACCAACGCCAGCGCTGACCGCTGTGGTCGGCTTTGATTCGATGAGCGCATGTCAATGTCCTCGGGTTGGACCTGCAGGCGCTGGCCCATTGGCTCAGCGCCGTGAATAGACGGGGTCAGGCAATGGCTTCGAGCACCCCAGGTAGCTGGTCATCAGGGCTGCGAGTGCGGAATCGGCGTTCACGCGAGCGGATACCCGATCGGTCGAGATCAAGGCATTGGGCATCGATGCATTGAGCGCCAGATCGGCAGTGCCGCCGCAGACGTGGGTGCTGGCCCGTGCCGGCGTCAGAATCGTCGAATCCCAATCGAAGTTGGGGCCCAGCGACACGTGACAGGTGCGACAAGACGATCCGACAACTTCGCGATAAAAGCGCGCCGCTCCGGCAGTCTTCGCTTCCTGTTCGCGCCAGGCCGGCGGAACATAGGTCTTGTCGAGCGTATCGCTCGCGGACGCGTACCAGCCGGCAACCAGCCGGGCCAGCGGCGTATCTGCCGCCGCTTCGGTGGCAACCGCCAGCTTGTTCAGCGAATGGAATGCCTTGCTCTGCAGCGGCTCGGCAAAGTTCGCCTTGGAGCTGAACAAGTAGTTGCCTGTATCGAACGGCAGGAAGCCGGCGCCCAGATAGGGAGAGGGGTTGCCTTTCTCGGCGAATCGACCGTTGTAGACCGAGCCACCATGACAGGCCACGCATGCGCCCGGCAGGTACTTCTCGCCGCGGGTGTCCAGATTGATTGAAGCCAGCAGGGATCCGTCGGGCCCGAAGGTCAGGAATTTCGTGAAAGGCTTGCCTCCGTTCACACCGGCCGAAGGCGATGATTCCATCGCGACACACGCTACCTGCTTGGCGCCCCCCAGCGCAGCGTCCATGATCTGGTCAACTTCGAGCTGGCTGCTCCCTTCCGGGCCGGGATGATTGCAAACATAGAAGGCAATGTTGTCCGGCGCAGTCTGAGTGGCGACCATTCGCCGGACCAGATTCAGATCCATCTTGTTGATGTAGTCTGCCCGCACTTCCTCGTTGCCGGCGGTATATGGCGCCATCCTGGTCTTGCGTTTCCAGTCGTCGAATGAGATCGGGTCGACCATGCGACCCTGCGCGTCGCAATCCTTCACCGCCCCCAAGGCGCGGTAATACATGCAGGCGCTCAATGCTGTGTCCTTGCCCTTGTAGGTCAGAAACTGGTTGCTGCCGAGCAGCACATTCGACAACACACCCACCTCAGGAACCACCATCTCGCCACGCACATTGCCATTCGCGCCGTTCGCGACCACCTTGACGATGCGAGGCGCGCTGTTGGCAACCACATGCGACAACTCGATGGCCTGCGTGCTGACATAACCGATCGGGTCAGTGGACGCCGGCACGGTCAATGTGTCCAACACGCCCTCGCAGCGGATTTCCAGACTCAGGCTGGCCTTGACCGGAACCGCGGCATTGATCGCGTAGTCGCCGAATTGATTGACGCGCAGCGCCGGCGTCAGCGGGCTGCCATCGGCAGCGAGCAACCGAACCGTGGCGGCAGATTGCAAGTTGAAGAAATCATTCTTGACGCCACACACCTGACCGTCGGCCAGCGCAACGTGACCGTACAGGCGCAGGTTGCGCGCAGCCGCAATCGGCGGGCTCAAGTTGATGACGTCCGCCCGGCTCAGCTGATTCAGATTGCCGCAGTCGGCAAGCGCCAGATCCTGCGATGTCGCGCAAGCGATCCTGTACGACGAATCGGTGCGCAATTTCGGCAGATCGACTTCACCGCCGAGATCGGTGAAGCCGCTGAAGACCACTTCATTCGTCGCCACATTGACAACCTGCACCACGGTGTCGGGCAAATAGACTCGACGCA
>JBDTQC010000325.1:0-4740 GCA_039932405.1 Ideonella sp. | reverse complement strand
CTGCTGCTGCGCGATTTCGGTATCTCTTTGAACGGATTCCTGCTCCCGCTCGAATTCCTCATTGCGCAAGTACCAGAACGCCGAGATGATGGCTGCCAGGAACAGCAACACGGAGATCAGTGGCGCGATCGTTGCAAATCGATCCTGGCTCGAAGGGGATTGCTTGCGCCACCAGCGGCCGAAAAGCCGCCGCGCCAGGGTCGGTCGTCCTTTCGACGTCCCGCGGATCGGGCGATTTGACTGCATCGGTCGATTATCGTGGGTCGGTGAGCAATCCTGGTCAAGGTAGACGATTGGTCGCCAACATATTTTGTATTATGAAATTGAATCGCGCTATTTGAAATTTAATGAGTTTGTGAGAAACTTCCTTCCGATCAGCAAAACCACTTCCAACCAGGAGACAAGCAAACATGTCCGCCATGCCTGAGCCGTCGACCCGCACCCACGATTCCACCAACGATTCCGACTCGCAGGAAACCAGGGAGTGGCTCGATGCCTTGTCCGCGGTGATTGCCAACGAAGGCCCGGAGCGCGCCCATTTCCTGATTGAAGAACTGCTCGAACATGCGCGTCAGAACAGCATCGACATGCCGTTCTCGGGCACCACGGCATACGTGAATACGATCGAAGCCGACCAGGAAGAGCGCAGCCCGGGCAATCTCGAACTCGAAGGCCGGCTGCGCGCGTACATGCGCTGGAACGCGATGGCGATGGTGGTGAAGGCGAATCGCCACCATGTCGACGATGGCGGCGACCTGGGCGGGCACATCAGCTCGTTCGCTTCGGTGGCCCACATGTTTGCCGCCGGTTTCAACCATTTCTGGCATGGCGATACGCCCGAGCGTGGCGGCGACCTGCTGTATATCCAGGGCCATTCCGCGCCTGGCATCTATGCGCGTGCGTTCATGGAAGGCCGCTTGACGGAGGAGCAGTTGCTGAACTTCCGGCAGGAGGTCGACGGCAAGGGTCTGTCGAGTTACCCGCATCCGAAGCTGATGCCGGAATTCTGGCAATTTCCCACGGTCTCGATGGGCCTTGGCCCGCACATGGGAATCTATCAGGCACGCTTCCTCAAATACCTTCATGCGCGCGGCATTGCCGATACCAGCCAGCGCAAGGTCTGGGTGTTCTGCGGCGACGGCGAGATGGACGAGCCGGAGAGCCTTGGCGCCATCGGTCTGGCGGCTCGCGAGAACCTGGACAACCTGATCTTCGTGATCAACTGCAATCTGCAACGGCTCGATGGACCGGTACGCGGCAACAGCAAGATCGTGCAGGAGCTCGAAGGCGAGTTCCGCGGGTCGGGCTGGAACGTCATCAAGCTGATCTGGGGCAGCAACTGGGATCCGCTGCTGGCGCGCGACAAAGACGGCGCGCTGCGCAAGATCATGATGGATACGGTTGATGGCGATTACCAGGCGTTCAAGGCCAATGACGGTGCGTTCGTGCGCAAGCAGTTCTTCGGGCGCGATCCGAAAACGCTCGAGCTGGTTTCGAAGATGAGCGACCAGGACATCTGGAACCTGAGGCGCGGCGGTCATGATGCGCAAAAGGTCTATGCCGCCTTCCACCGGGCCAACAGCCACAAGGGCCAACCCACCGTGCTGTTGATCAAGACGATCAAGGGTTATGGCATGGGCAAGGCGGGCGAGGGCAAGAACACCGCTCACCAGACCAAGAAGCTGACCGACGACGACATCCGCTATTTCCGCGATCGGTTCAACATCCCGATTCCGGACAGCGAGCTGTCGAAGATCCCGTTCTACAAGCCGGCCGACGACACGCCGGAGATGCGCTACCTGCACGAGCGGCGCAAGGCACTGGGCGGCTATCTGCCGCAGCGTCGTACCAAGGCCGATGAGCAGTTCACGGTGCCGTCGCTCGACACTTTCAAGGCGGTGCTCGATCCGACCGCCGAAGGTCGCGAAATCAGCACCACCCAGGCATTTGTGCGTTTCCTCACCCAACTGCTGCGCGACAAGGCGCTCGGCCCGCGTGTCGTTCCGATCGTGGTCGACGAGGCGCGCACCTTCGGAATGGAAGGCCTGTTCCGTCAGATCGGCATCTACAACCCGCATGGGCAGCAATACACGCCGGTCGACAAGGACCAGGTGATGTACTACAAGGAAGACAAGTCCGGCCAGGTCCTGCAGGAAGGCATCAACGAGGCGGGCGGCATGAGCAGCTGGATCGCCGCGGCCACGTCGTATTCGACGAACAACCGCATCATGGTGCCGTTCTATGTCTATTACTCGATGTTCGGTTTCCAGCGCATCGGTGATCTCGCCTGGGCCGCCGGCGACATGCAGGCGCGTGGGTTTCTGCTCGGCGGAACATCCGGACGGACGACCTTGAACGGTGAAGGCCTGCAGCACGAGGATGGCCACAGCCACATCCTGGCCAGCACCATTCCGAACTGCATCAGCTTCGACCCGACCTTTGCCCACGAAGTCGGCGTGATCCTGCAGCATGGCCTGAAGCGCATGGTCGAGAAGCAGGAGAACGTCTACTACTACCTGACACTGCTGAACGAGAACTACCCGATGCCGGGCCTGCAGGCCGGCACTGAAGAGCAGATCATCAAGGGCATGTACCTGTTGCAGCAGGGCGGCGGCAAGGACAAGGCGCCGCGCGTCAACCTGCTGGGCAGTGGCACGATCCTGCGCGAGTCGATTGCTGCCAAGCAGTTGCTGGAAGACGATTGGGGCGTTGCTGCCAACATCTGGAGCTGCCCGAGCTTCAACGAGCTGGCGCGCGACGGCCAGGCTGCCGAGCGCTGGAATCTGCTGCATCCGACCGAGCCAGCCAAGGTGCCCTTCGTCACCCAGCAGTTGTCGCCACATGCCGGTCCGGTGATCGCATCGACCGACTACATGAAGAACTATGCCGAGCAGATTCGGCATTTCATTCCGAAGGGCACCAGTTACCGGGTCCTGGGCACTGACGGTTTCGGCCGCAGCGATTTCCGCAGCAAGCTGCGTGAGCATTTCGAGATCAACCGTCACTACATCGTGATTGCTGCGCTGAAGTCGCTGGCTGATGAAGGCATTGTTGCGGCCGCCAAGGTGGCCGAGGCGATCAAGAAATACGGTATCCAGGCAGACAAGATCAATCCGCTGCACGCATAACAACGAACGGAGACCCTCAACATGGCGCTGGTGCAAGTCAAAGTCCCGGATATCGGGGATTTCAAGGATGTCGAGATCATCGAGCTGCTGGTCAAGCCGGGCGACAAGATCGCAGTCGAACAGTCGTTGCTCACGGTGGAAAGCGACAAGGCCTCGATGGAAATCCCGTCGTCGCATGCAGGAACCGTCAAGTCGCTCAAGGTTGCGCTCGGCGACAAGATCAACCAGGGCAGCCTGATCCTCGAGCTCGAGGCTGAGGCCGATTCGCCGACGACTGCTCCGACCGCCGCGAAGGCGAGCGCTGCCCCGGCTGCGGCCGAGTCCGCGCCGCCAGCACCCTCGCCAGCAGCGGCGGGCGCAAGCGGCCCGGTGCAGATCGAAGTGCCCGATATCGGCGATTTCGATGAAGTCGCCGTCATCGAGTTGTTGGTGAAGGTTGGCGACAAGGTCGCCGTCGAGCAAAGCTTGATCACGGTCGAGAGCGACAAGGCATCGATGGAAATCCCGTCGTCGCATGCCGGCGTCGTGAAGGAGCTGCGAGTCAAGATCGGCGACAAGGTTGCGCGCGGTTCGGTGATCGCGGTGCTCGAAAGTGTTGGCGGCGGCGCTGCCGCGACGACTGCACCGCCAGCCTCTTCGTCCGCATCCGCAGCCTCAGCTTCTGCGCAGGCATCTGCGGCTGCTTCTGCGGGGGCTGCAGCGCCAGCGGCCACCAAGGCCGCAGCCGCCGAACCGGCCCACCAGCCGGCCGCTGCAACGGCGGGCAGGCTGGCACATGCGTCACCATCGATCCGCAAGATGGCGCGCGAACTCGGGGTGCCGCTGGACGAAATCAAGGGCAGCGGTGCGAAAGGCCGGATCACTCAGGACGACCTGTCCGGCTTCGTCAAATCGGTGATGGCAGGCGCCGCGCGCACGGCTGCGCAGGCTGCCAAGGGCGGTGGATCGGCCGCAGCGTCCGGCGGCGGCTTCCCCGGCCTGTTGCCGTGGCCGCAGGTCGACTTCACGAAATTCGGACCGGTCGAGCGCAAGGATCTGAGCCGTATCAAGAAGATCAGCGGCGCCAACCTGCATCGCAACTGGGTGATGATTCCGCACGTCACCAACAACGACGAAGCCGACATCACCGACCTCGAAGCTTTCCGTGTCCAGCTGAACAAGGAGAACGAGAAGAGTGGTGTCAAGGTCACGATGCTGGCGTTCGTGATCAAGGCCGTTGTCTCGGCACTGAAGAAATTTCCCGATTTCAACACCAGCCTGGATGGCGAGCAGCTTGTCTACAAGCAGTATTTCAACATCGGGTTTGCCGCGGACACGCCGAACGGTCTGGTCGTGCCCGTGCTGAAGGATGCCGACAGGAAAGGCGTGATGCAGATCAGCCAGGAGATGGGGGACTTGGCCAAGAAGGCGCGCGATGGCAAGGCCGGCCCGGCCGACATGAGTGGCGGCAGCATGTCGATCAGCTCACTCGGTGGCATCGGGGGCACGCATTTCACGCCGATCATCAATGCACCCGAAGTGGCCATCCTCGGCCTGTCGAAGGGCCAGATGAAACCGGTGTGGGACGGCAAGCAGTTCGTGCCCAAGCTGATGCTGCCGCTGAGCCTTTCGT
>JBDTQC010000324.1:0-4744 GCA_039932405.1 Ideonella sp. | reverse complement strand
TGGTCGAGCACAAGCCCGAGATCTACTGGAACATGCTGCAGACCGCCGAGCAGGTGGCCAAGCGCTACGGGATTGACCGCGAGCGGATGGACCGCTACGGCGCGCAGAGCCAGCAGCGTGCCAGCGCGGCCCTGGAAGCCGGCCGCTTCGACGACGAGATCGTCGCCTGTACCGTGCTGGCCGGGGTTGCCGACGCAACCATGGGTTTGCGCACGAAGGAAGTGACGATCAAGGCCGACGAAGGCATCCGTGCCGGTACCACCTACGAAGGCATCATGGGCATCAAGCCGGCGCTTCCCGGCGGTCTGATCTCGGCCGGCAACGCCAGCCAGTTCAGCGACGGCGCCGGCGCCTGCGTGGTGATCGACGAGGTGCTGGCGCAAAAGCGCGGGCTCAAGCCGATGGGTCGTTTTCTCGGTTTTGCGGTGGCTGGCTGCGAACCCGACGAAATGGGCATCGGCCCGGTATTCGCAGTCCCCAAGTTGCTCAAGCGCCTGGGCCTGACGATCGCTGACATCGACCTGTTCGAGCTGAACGAGGCGTTTGCGGTGCAGGTGCTGTATTGCGCCGATACGCTGGGCATTCCGATGGACAAGCTCAATGTCAACGGCGGCGCGATCGCGGTCGGCCATCCCTATGGTGTCAGTGGCCAACGGCTGACTGGCCACGCACTGATCGAAGGCAAGCGGCGCGGTGCCAAGCGAGTGCTGGTGACGATGTGCGTGGGAGGCGGCATGGGTGCGGCCGGGATCTTCGAGGTTCTCTGAGCCGGCCGATGAGCTTTCGCCAGACCATCGATTTCCTGTTGTACGACTGGCTGCAGGTTGAGTCACTGCAGGCGCGCGCGCGTTTTGCCGAGCACAACCGAGCGACATTCGACGCGGTGCTCGATCTGTGCGAGAGGCTGGCGGCCGACAAGTTCGCGCCGTTCAATCGCATTGTCGATACCGAGGAGCCCTGGTTCGACGGTGAAAAGGTCCATCTGCCGGCCGCCAGTCACGCTGCGGCACAGGCCTACGTTGGCTCTGGCATGCTGGCCGCCGCGCAAGACTACGACATCGGCGGCATGCAGCTGCCGTGTGTCATCGAGATGGCGGCCAACAGCTTCTTCTCGAAGGCCGGCATCGGCATCGGTGGCGGCCACATGCTGACCAGCGGCAATGCCAACCTGTTGATGGCGCACGGCAGCGAGCTTCAGCGCGAGGTGTTCGCGAAGAACGAATTTGCCGGACGCTTCTTCGGCACGATGTGCTTGAGCGAGCCGCAAGCCGGCTCCAGCCTGTCCGACATCGTGACGCGTGCGGTACCGGATGGCACGGATCACACCGAAGATCCGCTCGGCCCGCGCTACCGGTTGCGCGGCAACAAGATGTGGATCTCCAACGGCGAGCACGAGCTGTCGGAAAATATCGTGCACCTGGTGCTGGCCAAGATTCCGGATGTCGATGGCAAGCTGGTGCCTGGCGTCAAGGGCATCTCGCTGTTCATCGTGCCGAAGAAGCTGGTGGACGCGCGCGGGCAACTGACCGGGGAGCGCAACGACGTCGCGCTGGCCGGCTTGAACCACAAGCTCGGCTATCGCGGCATTCCGAATACGCTGCTCAATTTCGGCGAAGGCAAATTTCCGGTTCGCGCCGACCGCAGCGTCGACGGAACAGGCTCCGGCGCGATTGGCTATCTGGTCGGGCAGCCAGGACAAGGCTTGCGTTGCATGTTCCACATGATGAACGAGGCGCGCATCGCGGTTGGTCTGGGCGCCACCATGCTCGGCTATGCCGGCTTCGAAGCCAGTCTGGCCTACGCCAAGGAGCGCCCGCAGGGTCGCCCGATCGGGCCGGGTGGAAAGGATGCAACGCAGCCGCCGGTGGCCATCATCGAACACGCCGACATCAAGCGCATGCTGCTGGCACAGAAGAGCTTTTGCGAGGGTGCGATGGCCTTGTGCCTGTATTGCGCGCGGCTGGTCGACGATTTGCACACGGCTGAGCCAGCGACTGCTGCGCAGGCCGCGCTGCTGCTCGAGATGCTGACCCCGATCGCCAAGAGCTGGCCCAGCGAATGGTGCCTGGAAGCGAACAGCCTGGCCATCCAGATCCTCGGCGGCTACGGCTACACGCGCGACTATCCGGTCGAGCAGTATTGGCGCGATAACCGGCTCAACATGATCCATGAAGGCACGCACGGAATCCAGGCGCTCGACTTGCTCGGACGCAAGGTTGTGATGGACGGCGGCAAGGGGCTGGCTGCGCTGGCACGAACCATCGAGAAGACGATCGCAGCCGCTTTGCACTCGGCATGGGCCGAGGAAGCGCATGCGCTTTCTCGGTCACTCGACGCCTTGGTGCAGGCCACACGCGACGCCTGGGCCAGCGGCGAAGCGGAGGCTGCGTTGGCCAATGCGACGCCCTACCTGCAGGCCTTCGGGCATGTCGTGCTGGCGTGGATCTGGCTGGATGTAGCGCAGGTGGCGCAGGTGAGCCAGTCGGCTGCAGTACCCGCCGACAATGCGCAAGCCGGCCGACTCGATCCGGTTGCGCAAGGCCAACTGGCTGCGGCGCGCTATTTTTTCCGCTACGAATTGCCGAAAGTGCCGGCCTGGCTGGGCGTCGTTGCAAGCCGTGATTCAACCTGCCGCGACATGCACCCGGCGTGGTTCTGAACTGTTGAAACCGACATCATGAAATCCGCTACCCTCGACAAGCTGATCTGGCCGGCAATTTTTGTCGGCATCGTGCTCACGGGCTTCGGTTTGTCGCTGCCCGATGATGCGAGTGCCACCCGCTGGACCGTCATCACGATCGGTGCCGTGCTGGTGCTGGTCGGGATTGTGCTGATTGGTCTGCGCTCGCGCATCAAAGACTGAATGGCCGATTTCACAAGGCCCCCACTTGCGCATGCCTGCCTTGACTGCAACGCCTTGTTCAACCTACCGCGCTGAAGGAAACCATCGATGAGCACGCCGATCCAGAAATTGTTCGACCTGACGGGCAGGACCGCACTCGTCACCGGCGGCTCGCGTGGCCTGGGCCTACAGATCGCCGAAGCATTGGGTGAAGCCGGCGCGCGCGTGCTGCTGTGTTCGCGCAAGGCCGCCGACCTGGAAGAGGCGGCCGCGCACCTGCAGGACAAGGGCATCGATGCACGTTGGGTGGCTGCCGACATGAGCCAGGCCGAGCACATTCAACGGGTCGCCGACGAAGCCATGCAGCGCCTCGGCCAGATCGACATCCTGGTCAACAATGCCGGTGCAACCTGGGGCGCGCCGGCCGAGGACTACCCGCTCGATGCCTGGGACAAGGTGATGAACCTGAACATCCGCAGCATCTTCCTGATGAGCCAGGCCGCGGCCAAGGCCAGCATGATCCCGCGCCGTTCGGGGCGCATCATCAACATCGCATCGATTGCCGGCTTGTCCGGGTCCGGTCCGGAGATCAAGTTCATCGCCTACGGCACCAGCAAAGGTGCGGTGGTCAATTTCACACGCACGTTGGCCGGCGAGTGGGGCGGTTTCGGCATCACGGTCAACGCGCTGGCACCCGGTTTTTTCCCCAGCAAGATGACCAAGGGCGTGCTCGAGCGGGTCGGCGTCGACACCATGGCCAGCCGCGCACCACTGCGCCGCATCGGCGACGACGACGATCTGAAAGGCGCAGCCTTGTTGTTCGCATCCGATGCGGGAAAACACATCACCGGTCAGATCCTCGCGGTCGACGGCGGCGTATCGGCGATTCATGGTGCGTAAGGGCATCATCCTGGCTGCGACGCAGGCATGCCCCACGCAACCTGCGATGAAGACTTGAGAGCTCGCCATGAAATTCTCCAAATCCAATCCGTTCGTCGAGTCGCTGGGCTTCGAGCTGTTGAAAGTCGATGCCGGTGAGGCAGAAATCGCGATCACCTTGCGGCCCGATCAACTCAACAGCTGGCAGGTCGGGCATGGCGGGGTGACGATGACCCTGCTCGATGTCGTGATGGCGCAAGCCGCACGTTCGCCAATGCCTGGTCAGCCGAAAGACGAACGCGGGGTGGTCACGATCGAGATGAAGACCTCGTTCCTGCGCCCCGGCCAGAAGCGGCTGATCGCACGCGGCAAACTGCTGCACCGAACCAGCTCGATGGCCTTCTGCGAGGCATCGGTGCTGCACGAAAACGGCGAACTGGTCGCCCACGCCACCGGCACTTTCAAATACCTGCGCGGGCTGCCGGCTGGCAAACGCCTGATCAAGCGTGCCGGCGCTTCCGATTGAACTGCTCGTCAGCTTGATCAATCTACCACCCGGCAACCACTCAGGACATTCATGATCAATCAGCAAATCCACCTCGTCTCGCGCCCGACCGGCGAAGCATCGCCCGACAATTTCAAGCTCGTTGAGGCGCCGGTTCCTGAACTGAGCGATGGTCAGGTGCTGGTGCGCCACCATTTCCTCAGCCTCGATCCCTACATGCGCGGCCGCATGGACGACAGCAAGAGCTACGCCAAGCCGCAGCCGCTCGACAGCGTGATGATCGGCGGCACGGTCGGTGTCGTCGAGCAGTCGCGAAACACGGGCTTCGCCGTCGGCGACAAGGTGGTCGGCATGGGTGGCTGGCAGCAGTTTTCGGTTGTCGATGCGGGCCAGCCGGGTGCATTGCGCAAGGTCGATACCACCCACATTGCCTTGTCAGCCTATCTGGGCCCGGTCGGCATGCCGGGCGTGACCGCCTGGTATGGCCTGATGCGTATCTGCCAGCCGAAAGCCGGCCA
>JBDTQC010000323.1:0-4747 GCA_039932405.1 Ideonella sp. | reverse complement strand
CGTCGGCAACGATCACGCGCACGCTTTTCGTGGGCCTGGCGATGATCGAATCGACCGCGATCTACTGCTTCGTGGTGTCGATGATCCTGATCTTCGCCAACCCGTTCTGGAACGCGGCCATCGCGCAGGCCGCCAAGTTGGCTGGCAAGTAGCATGCTGATCGACTGGTTCACCGTCGGTGCGCAGGCGCTGAACTTCGTCATCCTGGCGTGGCTGATGAAGCGCTTCCTCTATAAGCCGATTCTGGATGCGATCGATGCCCGCGAGAGGCGCATCGCGACCGAACTCGCCGCTGCCGCCCAAAAGAAGGCCGAAGCCGAACACCAGCGCGACGAATTCCAGAAGAAGAACGACGACTTTGACCAGCAACGGGCAGCGCTGCTGAAGAAGGCGACTGACGAAGCCGGCGCCGAGCGTCAGAAACTGCTGGACGGCGCCCGCCAGGCGGCCGACGCGTTGGCAGCGAAGCGCCAGCAATCGCTGGCGAACGAGGCGAAGGCGCTGTTGCAGACGCTGCGTCAACGCGCCCAGACCGAGGTGTACGCAATTGCCCGCCAGGCGCTGACCGATCTGGCCGGCGTCAGCCTGGAGGCCAGCGCCTGCGCGGTCTTCATCGCCCGGCTGGAAGGGCTCGAGGGCCAGCCCAGGGATGCGCTCGCAGCGGCGCTGAGCGGGGCCAAGGATGCCGTGCGGGTGCGCAGTGCCTTCGAACTGCCAGACACACAGCGTCGAGCAATCCACAAGGCGATCGTCGAGCGCTTCGGCGTCGAGCCCGAGTTGCGCTACGAGACCGAGCCGTCGCTGGTGGCGGGCATCGAGCTGATTGCCCAGGGTCAGAAATTCGCCTGGACCATCGACGACTACCTCGCTTCACTCGAGCGGGTTGTGGGCGAGTTGTCGAAGGCGCCGGCAGCATTGAAAGCATGACCACCTCGACGGCTGCGCCGGACACCCTGCAGCCAGGCTTGGCCGATGCCTTCGCTGCGATGGACGCGGCACGCCAGGCCTTCGCGCCGGGACTTGTGCCACGTGAGGTCGGAACGGTGCTTTCGGTCGCAACCGGTGTGGCCTACGTCGGCGGACTGCCGGGCGTTGCCTACGCCGAAATGATCCGTTTTCCAGATGGCTTGCTCGGCCTGGCCTTCGACGTCGACGAGACCGAAGTCGGCGTGGTGCTGCTCGGCGACCACGCGCTGCTGCAAGCTGGCGCCGAAGTCCGGCGCGAAGGCCGAGTGATGGATGTTGCGGTGGGCGAGGGTCTGCTGGGGCGGGTCATCGACCCGCTCGGCCGGCCGCTCGACGGTCAGCCCCCGATAGCAAGCGATCTGCGGATGCCGATCGAGCGGCCGGCGCCGGCGATCATGGACCGTGCGCCGGTGAACGTGCCGCTGCAGACGGGCCTGAAGGTGATCGACGCGCTCATTCCGATCGGCCGCGGCCAGCGCGAACTGATCCTGGGCGACCGACAGACCGGCAAGACATCGATTGCCATCGACAGCATCGTCAACCAGCGCGGGCGCGATGTCGTGTGCATCTATTGCGCGATCGGCCAGCGCGCCTCGGCGGTGGCCAAGGTGGTGGCCGTGCTGCGTGACCACGGCGCGCTGGCCTACTCGATCGTCGTGGTCGCGGACGGCAACGACGCACCGGGGCTGTCGTACATCGCGCCCTATGCCGCAACCAGCATCGCCGAGTTCTTCATGGCTGCGGGCCGCGATGTGCTGATCGTCTACGACGACCTGACGCAACATGCGCGCTCGTACCGCGAGCTGTCGCTGCTGCTGGGCCGGCCGCCGGGTCGTGAAGCGTTTCCGGGCGATATCTTCTACATCCACTCGCGCCTGCTGGAGCGCGCCACCCATTTGAACCAGCAACTCGGCGGCGGCTCCCTGACCGCGTTGCCCATCATCGAGACCGAGGCCGAAGACATTTCGGCCTACATCCCGACCAACCTGATTTCCATCACCGACGGGCAGGTCTACCTGTCGCCCACGCTGTTCCAGCTTGGCGTGCTGCCGGCGGTGGATGTGGGCCGATCGGTTTCGCGCGTCGGCGGCAAAGCGCAGCTGGCGGCCTTTCGGGCCGTGGCTGGCGACCTCAAGCTGGCCTATGCGCAGTTCGAGGAACTCGAGACCTTTGCCCGCTTCGGTGCCCACCTGGATGACGCGACGCAGGCGTCGATCACGCACGGCCAACGCATCCGGGCCTGTTTGAAGCAGCCCGAACTGGCGCCGGTGCCGGTGCCGGCGCAACTGGCCATCGTGCTCGCATTGACAGCCGGTCTGTTCGACCCGGTGCCGGTCGATTGCATGGCCGATGCTGAACAGGCGGTGGCAGATGCCGCCGGCCGCAGCATCACGGACGAACTCGGCAAGCGCCTGCTGCAGTCCGACAAGCTGACCGACGAGGACCGGGCCGCGATGGTCGATCTGGCACGCGCCGCGATTGCGGCCTTTCTGCCCAAGCCGAAGCTAGAAGCCGGTCGGATCACCCCGCCCGCCGCGCAGGCTTCGCCGTCGCAAGGTGGCTGAGAATCCCCGATGGCAGACAGCACCGCTCACCTGCGTCGCAAGATCGGCAGCGCCGCCGATCTGCAATCTGTTGTCCGGGCCATGAAAGCCCAGGCCGCGGCCAGTGTCGGGCAGTATGCGAAATCGGTGGCGGCTCTCGGCGACTACGCCCGCACCGTCGAGCTCGGGCTGGGTGCGTGTTTTCGACAAGACACGCTCGCGGCAGCGGCCCGGATCCCTGCGCCAGTGCCGGCTGCGCGGAACCGGCCGATCCGCGCGGTGATCTTCGGATCTGACCAGGGCCTGGTCGGTCGATTCAATGAAACGCTGGTCGAGTTCGCCAGACAGACGCTTTCGGCGCAGCGTGCGGGTGCGCAGATCTGGGCGGTCGGCGAACGGATGCGAGCCAGCCTTGCAGACAGCGGCATGGTTGCCCAGAATACATTCGCCGTCCCCGCAACCGTGCAGGCCATTACCCGCCTGGTCAGCGCCATCCTGGTCACCGTGGTCGAAACGAAAGCCGATTCGGTGCAGCCGGACGTGTTGTCCGAACTGCAGCTGTTCTACAACCGCCCCAGCACCGGCGCAGCCTACGTTCCAGTGGCTCAGAAGCTGCTGCCCCTGGACGATGCATGGCGCCTTGAATTGGCCCGTCGACCGTGGCCAACCAAACTCCCACCGGAGCTGCTGGGCAGTCCGGCCGAGACGATGCGCGGATTGATCAGCGAATATGTGTTCGTGTCGATCTTTCGTGCCAGCGCAGAGTCTCTGGCCAGCGAGAACACGAGCCGCTTGGCGGCGATGGACCGCGCTGACAGGAACATCGACAAGATGCTGCTCGTCCTGCATGATCGTTTCCATCGCTTGCGGCAGAGCAAGATCGACGAAGAGCTGTCCGATGTGATCGGCGGATTCAAGGCCTTGAATCGGCAGACAAGCCGTGGTCTGTAAACCTGCGGTAAAGGGGTCGCCCGCCTACACGCCGGGCGCGTTGTGATGACCACAATCGTGTACATGTTCAACAACGGAGACCCTCCATGAACAGCTTCCGCCGCTTCGGCGTTGCCCTGCTCGCCCTCTCGATGGGTTTGGGAGGCTTTGCTTCCGCGCAAGACCGGGGCCGCGACCGCGGTCCGGCCGATCGCAACGACCAACAGATGCAGCGGCGTGGTCCGCCTGACCGCAATGACGGCAACCGCGGCAACGACAGTTTCAGCCACTGGGACAACCGCGATCATCGCGGCGGCCCTCCTCAGCGCTTCAACAATGCTGGTCCGCGTGGCAATCAGGGTTACAACCAGCGCGGTGAATTTCGCGACCAGCGCGGCGAATGGAGGGGCGCCGGCCCGAACCACAACTTCCGCCGCGGCACTTATATAACTCCACAGTACCGCAGCCGCCAATACGTGGTCGACGACTGGCGCGGTCATCACCTGTATGCACCGCCTCGCGGATATCACTGGGTGCAGACCGGCGGAGACTACGTGCTGGTCGCGATAGCGACCGGTCTGATCCTGCAGATTCTGCTCAATAACTGAGCGTGTGATAGCCCGAACTTCTCGACAAGGATTCGGGTTGTTCGGTTGAAGAAACTCGCACATCCGGCCTGTAAGGCGGTCCTTCGCTATGCAACGAAGGGGCCACCAAGGCTGGCGTCGCTCAGGCACCGTACCAGATCACCTTGCTGCCCGACGACTCCCAATTTTCGTAGTTGGCGGCGTACATGTCTTCGATGCGATTGCGCTTGATCTTGAAGGTCGGCGTGATCACGCCATTCTCGACCGTCCACGGCTCACGCACGACCACCAGGCACATCAGCCGTTCGTGGGGATCGAGTGTGGCGTTGATGGTGCGCATGTGCTCGGCCAGTGATTTCTCGAGTTCGGCTTTCGCGCTCGGGTCGGCAGCGCGTTTCATGACCTCCGCACTGAGCATGGCGATGCCCAATGGCTGGCCGAGGTTGGCGCCGGCGACCACGCAGGCCTCGATCGCATCATGCACGCCGAGCTTTTCTTCGATCGGTGCCGGCGAGACATATTTGCCCTTGCTGGTCTTGAAAAGATCCTTGACGCGGCCCGTGATACGCAACAGTCCTTCCGAGTCGATGTTGCCCTTGTCACCGGTGCGCAGCCAGCCGTCGGACGTGAGCGCCTCGCTGGTCTTCTCGGGCTCCTTGTAGTAGCCCAGCATCAGCGCCGGGCTGCGCATCTGCACCTCACCGCTTTGCGGGTCGATGC
>JBDTQC010000322.1:0-4755 GCA_039932405.1 Ideonella sp. | reverse complement strand
CCGGGCGCTGATGCGCTTGTCGGCCCAGATCAGTTTCTGTGCCAGCGGGGTGAGTGCGGATGGGCGACCGCGGCCACCCTCGATCAGCGCCTGGCCGAACGCAGCTTGTGCGCGCTGAACCTGGCCCCAGGCGTGGCGGTACGAAGTCCCGAGGCTGCGCGCTGCTTGCGCCAGCGAACCGGTCTCGTGCACGGCAGCCAGCAGGCTCAGCAATGCATTGCTGTCGATCGCCGGGTCGTTGGCGCTCGCAGCCGAGCCAAGCAACTGCCATTGCGGGCGGATGCGGATGTGCAACATGGGCTGGTCGCGTTGTCGACAATTGAATATGAACTGGCAAGCATAACCAAACACCGATTTCTGTCTACGCTCGCGCCCATGAACACCACCAGCATTCCCCTCAAGCAGCTGAGCGACCAGCTGCCGACGCAGCGCCAGCGGAAGCGCCAGCAGCCGAAGGGTCGCCGGGTCGATGATGAAATGGTCACCGAGGTGACCGGTTTGCTGGCGCAGCGCTTTGGCGATGCCGCGCCGCGCCGCGACTTGCTGATCGAATACCTGCACGTGCTGAACGACCACTACGGGCAACTTGGCACGCCGTACCTGGCTGCATTGGCCAAGTGGATGAAGCTGGCGCAGACCGAGGTCTTCGAGGTTGCGAGTTTCTATCACCACTTCGATGTTGTCCGCGAAGATGGCAACGGCGAATTGCCGACGCCGCCACGCCTGACGGTGCGGGTCTGTGACGGCTTGTCGTGCGAACTGGCAGGCGCCAAGGCCTTGCTGGCCAAGCTGCCCGAGCTGTTGCAGGCCGATGTGCGGGTAATTGCCGCGCCATGTGTAGGCCGTTGTGAACAGGCGCCGGTGGTGGTGGTCGGCCAGAAACCGATCAGCCATGCGCGCAGTGCCGAGGTGGCGCTGGCAGTGGCTGCCAATCAATGCCGCGACGAAGCGCCCGCATCGGCGATCCGGTTTGCGCAATACCGCGATGCTGGCGGCTACGCGCTGCTCGCCGACTGTCTGGCCGGCAAGCACACGGTCGAGGAAATCATCAGACTGATGTCCGATGCGGGCCTGCGCGGCCTCGGTGGCGCCGGTTTCCCGACCGGCCGCAAATGGGGCATCGTGCGCGCCGAACCCGCGCCGCGCCTGATGGCCGTGAATATCGACGAAGGCGAGCCCGGTACCTTCAAGGACCGGGTCTTCCTCGAGCGCGATCCGCATCGATTTCTGGAAGGCATGTTGATCGCCGCTTGGGCAGTCGATGTCGAGGCGATCTATATCTACCTGCGCGACGAATACCACGGCATCCGCGCACTGCTCGAGGAAGAACTGACGGCCTTGCCGGCGGCGCTGGCGCTGACCGGGATCCCGCTCGACCGTTTGCCACCGATCGAACTGCGGCGCGGTGCGGGTGCCTACATCTGCGGCGAAGAGTCGGCGATGATCGAATCGATCGAAGGCAAACGCGGCATGCCGCGTCTGCGCCCGCCGTTCGTGGCGCAGAGGGGCCTGTTCAACCGGCCTACGCTGCAACACAACATGGAGACGCTGCTCTGGGTGCGCGAAATCCTCGAGCGCGGCCCGGGATGGTTTTCGTCACACGGGCGCAACAACCGCACCGGATTGCGTTCGTTTTCGCTGTCGGGCCGCGTCAACAAGCCTGGCGTTCACATCGCGCCCGCCGGCATCACTTTGCGCGAGCTGGTCGACGAATATGGCGGCGGCTTGCCCGAAGGGCATACGCTGTATGGCTATCTGCCTGGCGGTGCTTCAGGCGGCATTTTTCCCGAGCGGCTGGCCGATGTTCCGCTCGACTTCGACACCTTGCAGCCGCACGGCGGCTTCATCGGCTCGGCCGCGGTCATGGTGCTGACGCGCAGCGCCAGCCACTGGGATCGCGCCTCCGACGCTGCCCGCAACCTGATGCATTTCTTCGAGGACGAGAGTTGCGGCCAGTGCACGCCGTGCCGCAGCGGCACCAGCAAGGCCCGTGCGTTGATTGCAGAGAACACGTGGGACACGGCGCTGCTCGCTGAACTGTCGCAGGTGATGCGCGATGCGTCGATCTGCGGCCTCGGCCAGGCGGCACCCAATCCGGTCGACAGCGTGGTCAGATATTTTCCTGAAGAACTGGGGCTTTCAGCATGAGTGCCGTGTTGAGCCAGCCGTCCGCGGCCACCGTGGCCGTGAAGGTCGATTTCAGCCTCGACGGGCAGCCGGTTTCGGCACTCGGCGGCGAAACCATTCTTCAAGTCGCGCAGCGCCATGGCGTGAAGATTCCGCACCTTTGCTATACGGATGGCCTCGAGCCGGTCGGCAACTGCCGCAGTTGCATGGTCGAGGTCGACGGCGAGCGGGTGCTGGCGGCGTCGTGCTGCCGCACACCGTCGGCAGGCATGCAGGTCAAGAGCAGCAGCGCGCGCGCCGTGGCGTCGCAGAAGCTGGTGCTCGAGCTGCTGATGTCGGACATGCCGCGCCAGGCTGAAACCGAAGGCGACATGTCAGCGGACGACGCGCCGGTTCAGCCACGCGATTTCGGTGAACTCAGCGTTTGGGCCAAGGCCATGGGTGTGGCCGAGCCTCGCTTTGCCGCGCGCGTGCAGCCCGCGCAGGATTTGTCGCACCCGGCCATTGCCGTCAACCTCGACGCCTGCATCCAGTGCACCCGCTGCTTGCGCGCCTGTCGCGATGAACAGGTCAATGATGTGATCGGTCTGGCATTCCGCGGCGCGCATGCGCAGATCGTCTTCGACCAGGGCGATGCGATGGGTCAGTCGACCTGTGTGGCCTGTGGCGAATGTGTTCAAGCCTGCCCGACCGGCGCGCTGAGCTCGGTGGTGCCAGCGGCCAGCCGCGCCGCTGCCGGTGCTTCGGTGGTGGCACCGACCATGTCGGTCGACAAGGTGATCGATTCGCTGTGTCCGTTCTGCGGAGTCGGTTGTCAGGTGACTTATCACGTGAAGGACGACACGATCATTCATGTCGAGGGCCGCGATGGGCCAGCCAACGATGGCCGATTGTGCGTGAAAGGACGCTACGGATTTGATTACGCGCACCACCCGCAGCGTCTGACGACGCCATTGATCCGCCGCGTCGATGCACCGAAGAGCGCCGATGCGATCCTGGACGCCGACAACTGGCGCGAGGTGTTTCGTGAGGCGACATGGGAAGAGGCGCTCGACGTCGCCGCCAACGGCTTCAACGCGATCCGCGACCAGCACGGCCCGAAGACACTGGTCGGCTTCGGCTCGGCCAAGGGCAGCAACGAAGAGGCCTATCTGTTCCAGAAGCTGGTGCGCACCGGTTTCCGCAGCAACAACGTCGACCATTGCACACGGCTGTGCCATGCGTCGTCGGTGGCGGCACTTTTGGAAGGCATCGGCTCGGGCGCGGTGTCGAACCCGGTACGCGACGTGGCGCTGGCCGAGGTGGTGATCATCATCGGCGCCAACCCGGCTGTGAACCATCCGGTGGCCGCCAGCTTCATCAAGAACGCGGTCAAGCAGGGCACCAAGCTGATCCTGCTCGACCCGCGCCGCGGCGACCTGTCACGCCTGGCCTACCGGCATCTGGCCTTCAAGCCCGACACCGACGTGGCACTGCTCAACGCGATGATGTTCGTGATCGTCGAGGAAGGGCTGACCGCGCCCGAGTTCATCGCCGCCCGCACCATCGGCTTCGAGGAGCTGAAGGCCAACCTGGCTGCCTACACGCCGGAAGCGATGGCGCCGCTGTGTGGCATCGATGCCGCCACCATTCGCGAGGTGGCGCGGCTGTATGCAACGTCGAAGGGTTCGATGATCCTGTGGGGCATGGGTGTCAGCCAGCACGTGCACGGCACCGACAACGCGCGTTGCCTGATCGCGCTGGCCTTGATGACCGGCCAGATCGGGCGCCCCGGCACCGGCCTGCATCCGCTGCGTGGTCAGAACAACGTGCAGGGCGCGAGCGATGCCGGACTGATCCCGATGATGTTCCCCGACTACCAGCGCGTCGACAACCCCGATGCGCGCGCCAAGTTCGAGAAGCTGTGGGGAATGCCGCTCGACCCGTCGCCTGGCCTGACCGTCGTCGAGGTGATGGACGCCGCCTACGACGGCAAGGTGCGCGGCCTGTATGTGATGGGCGAAAACCCGGCGATGAGCGACCCCGATGCCAACCATGCGCGCGCCGCGCTGGCGCGGCTCGATCACCTGGTGGTGCAGGACATCTTCCTGACCGAAACCGCGGCCTTTGCCGACGTGATCCTGCCGGCCAGTGCGTTTGCCGAGAAAACCGGCAGCTTCACCAATACCGATCGGCTGGTGCAACTCGGCCAGGCAGCGGTCAGCCCGCCGGGTGACGCGCGGCAAGACATCTGGATCATCCAGCAGCTCGCACACCGGATCGGCCTCGCTTGGAACTATGCCGATGTCGGTGAGGTATTCGACGAGATGCGGCGCAGCATGCCGAACATCGCCGGCATCACCTGGCAGCGTCTGCTCGACGACGGCGCGGTGACCTACCCCTGCCTGACCGAAGGTGCGCCCGGCGACCGCGTCGAATTCGTCAAGCGCTTTCCGACGCCGACCGGCCGCGCGCGCTTCGTGCCGGCCGGCATCATCAGTGCCGACGAGCAGCCCGATACCGACTACCCGATGGTGCTGATCACGGGCCGGCAGCTCGAGCACTGGCACACCGGCAGCATGACGCGGCGCTCACAGGCGCTGGATGCAATCGAACCCGATCCGGTGGCGCTGATGCACCCGATCGACA
>JBDTQC010000321.1:0-4756 GCA_039932405.1 Ideonella sp. | reverse complement strand
GCTGTCGTTTTCTGGTGGCCAGTTTCACCACCGACTGGCGCTTCTCGCCACTGCGCTCGCGCGAGCTGGTCAAGGCCTTGCTCGACAACCGGCTGCAAGTCAGTTATGCGGAAATCGATGCGCCGCACGGCCACGACGCATTCCTGCTCGACGACCCGCGCTACCACGGGGTCGTGCGTGCCTATTTCGACAACATCGCGCGCGAAGTGAACGGCAAGGGAGCGGGCCATGTCTGATCGCAAGGACATGGAGCTGATCGCCGAGTTGGTGCCCAAGGGCGCCCGAGTGCTTGATCTGGGTTGTGGCGATGGCGCGCTGCTGGCGCATCTGCGCGACCACCGCCAATGCAGCGGCTATGGAGTCGAAATCGCCGACGCCAACGTGCTGGCCTGCACGCAGCGCGGTGTCGACGTGATCCAGCTCAACCTCGAAGACGGCTTGTCGATGTTCGGTGACCAGAGCTTCGACGTGGTGCTGCAGCTCGACACGATGCAACACCTGCGCCACACCGAGCGCATGCTGCGCGAGACGGCCCGGGTCGGCCGGCTCGGCATCATCAGCTTTCCAAATTTTGCCCACTGGCTGAACCGGCTGCGCGTGCTGGGCGGGCGCATGCCGGTGACGCGGGCGCTGCCTTACGAGTGGTACGACACGCCGAATTTGCGCGTCGGCACTTACGCCGACTTCGAGGTGCTGGCCAGGAAGATCGGATTGCGGCTGAACGATGGTTTCGGCATCCAGCGCGGGCGCGTCGTCCGCAGTCGTCCCAATCTGCTGGCCAGCGTCGCGGTGTTCACGTTCGAACGTGGCAATCCGGCGGCCGCAGAGAACAGTACCCTCGCTCGATGAACCAGACCTTGGTGCTGTTCGGCGAGTTGCTGCGCAGCAGTCTGGCGCAAGGCAGTTTCGTCAAGTTGGTGATGGCCAATCATCGGGGTAGCGATCCGACATTGCAGCGGGTCCACGGACGTCGCATCCGGCTGCACGACGACTGGATGTTGTCGCTGTTGTATCGCTACCAGACCAGCGACGTGACGAAGAATTTCACCATCGACGACGGCGTGGCCGAGGTGCTGGCAGCGCTGCACGCCGATTCGGCTGGCAGCTTCGGGCATGCCCATTTGTCGACTCGAAACGAGGCCGTCGATCTGCGGGTCAGCAAGAAGGGGCAGCTCAGCTTGACTCGCAAGCCGGTGACCGCCAGCGATTCAGAGCCACGGCCAGGCGACTCCGGCGAGCCCGCCACCGCGCCGGCTCACGATCGCGTCAAACATCGACTTCTGAGCCTCGAGGCACCCTGTTGGCACGACCTGGGGATCACCGACGCGCAGGGTCGGTTGATTCCAGCGATGTCGCGCAAATGGAAGCAGATCAACAAATTCGTCGAGGTTCTCGATGCTGCATGGCGCGAGTCGTCGCTGCCGCGCCGCGACGCCACCAGCCGACCGATCCGGGTGATGGACTTCGGTGCCGGCAAGGGCTACCTGAGTTTCGCGGTGGCCGCGCATCTGAACGGCACGCTGGGTGTCGACGCCGAAGTGATCGGTGTCGAATTGCGCGCCGAACTGGTCGAGCTGTGCAATCGCAGCGTCGAGTTGCGGAGTCTGCGGGGCTTGTCGTTCGAACAGGGCGATGTCGTGAACCATCCGATCGGTGCGGTCGACATCATGATCGCCTTGCATGCCTGCGACACCGCAACCGATCATGCCATCCACAAGGGCATAGCCGCCAACGCGCAGATCATCCTGTGCTCACCGTGCTGCCACAAGGAGCTGCGGCCGCAACTTCGAAGCCCCGGCCTGCTGCGCCCGATGCTGCAGCACGGCATCCACCTCGGGCAGCAGGCCGAGATGATCACCGACAGTCTGCGTGCGCTGCAGCTCGAGGCGCACGGCTACCGCACTCAGGTGTTCGAGTTCGTAGCGCTCGAACATACCAGCAAGAACAAGATGATTCTGGCTGTCAGGCGCGAGGCGGCGTTGCCGGCCGAGGAGGTTTTCGCACAGATCCGCGAGATCAAGGATTTCTATGGCGTGCGCGAGCACTGCCTAGAGCAACTGCTGCTGGCCAATTCGGTGCCGAGGACCGACGGCAGCGGAGCCATGCCGCGCAAGTAGGCGTCGAGCACCTGTTCGCCGACCTGGCGCAGATCGAAAGCGAGCGGATCCAGTATCCAGTTCTGGATCAGGCCATCGATCAACGCATGCAGTCCGATGGCTGCATCAGCCGGCAACATTCGGCGCGCAATCTGCCCCTGATCCATCGCGGTACCCAAGGCGCGCGTCACGCTGGCCATGCAGTCGTTGCGAACGCTCAGGTGGCGCTTGCGAACTTCGCTCATCTCGTCGACATATTCAACCTTGTGCATTGCGATCTCGAATACCCGATGCACCTGCGGATCGGCGACCAGTTTCTCGAGCACGCCGACCAAAGAGGCGCGCAGTTGCGCCAATGCGTCGACCGAGGGTTCGGCGCTGCGCTCGAGTGCCTCCTCCATCGGCAGGCTGACCCGGTTCATCATCGCGTTGAACAGATCGGCCTTGTCATGGAAGTGCCAATAGATTGCACCCCGTGTCACGCCAGCGGCAGCCGCCAGATCATGCAGCGAGGTGCGAGACACCCCGCGTTCGAGAAAAACGCGTTCAGCGGTATCAAGGAGGTGATCGCGGGTCGCCTGGGCGTCCTGCTTGGTTCGGCGAGCCATGGCGTTCAAATGGGGCTGTCAACATACATTCACCATTGTATGTATACTGCGCATCTTTCAAATCCGGACGGCGGTTTACCCTTGGTCCGGACGCATGAATTCCTCCTCTGAATGCCGCGGCCGTCCCTTGTGTCGGCCGCCGGCGATTTCGTGAAAGTCCCGAATGGCCAGCCTCGCCCTTTTCCGCCTTTCTCTTCCTGCTGTCCGGACGGCCCATCACGTCAACATCAAGCGCCAGGCCGCTGGCTTGCTGGTGATGTCGGCACTGCTGATGAGCGCGTGTGGTGACAAGCCGAGCACCCCAGGCGCGGGCGCAGGTGGGCCGCGTGCGATGCCTCCGCCCGAGGTCGGCGTGATCACCGTGAGTCCGACGACGGTCGTGCTGAGCAACGAGTTGCCGGGTCGCCTCGAGGCATCCCGCGTGGCTCAGGTGCGGGCGCGGGCTGCAGGCATCCTGCAAAAGCGCCTCTTTCGCGAAGGCAGCGAAGTCAAGGCGGGGCAGCCCTTGTTCAGCATCGATTCAGCACCCTACCGGGCAAGCGCCGACAGCGCGCAGGCGCAGTTGGCGCGCAGCGAGGCCACGGTCACGCAGGCCAGCTCGATCGTCGAGCGTTACAAGCCATTGGTCGAGGCCAATGCCATCAGCAAGCAGGACTATGCGAACGCGGTGGCCGCGCAGAAACAGGCTGAGGCCGACCGCTTGGTCGCGCGCGCGGCTGTGCGCAACGCGCAGATCAATCTCGGATACGCCGAGGTGCGCTCGCCAATCGCTGGCCGCATCGGCCGATCGCTGGTGACAGAAGGCGCTCTGGTCGGACAAGGCGAGGCGACCCAGTTGGCGGTGGTTCAACAGATCGACCCGCTCTATGTCAATTTGACGCAGAGCACCGCCGAGGTGCTGCGCTTGCGCCGCGGGCTTGCCAGCGGCAAGGTGCAGCCGAATGGCAACGGGCAAGGCGCAGACGTGCGCGTGCTGCTCGACGACGGCAGCGAATACCGGCATGCCGGCAAGCTGCTGTTCACCGACCAGACAGTCGACCCTACCTCGGGTCAGGTGACGTTGCGCGCCGAACTGCCGAATCCAGAGCGCCTGCTGCTGCCCGGCATGTACGTGCGGGTCAAGCTGCAGCAGGCCGAGGTGAGCAATGCCGTGCTGTTGCCGCAACAGGCGGTGACGCGCGCCGAGACCGGCGACACCGTACTCGTCGTCGGTGCTGACAACAAGCCGCAACCGCGGCAGATCAAGATCGCGTCCTCGCAGGACAACCAGTGGCTGGTCACCGACGGGCTGCAAGCCGGTGAGAAGGTCATCGTCTCGGGCTTCCAGAAGATGATGGTACCGGGCGCGCCGGTCAAGCCGGTGCCTTATGTCGCCGCTGCCAGCGGCCCAGCCGCAGCATCGGCCGGTGCATCAGCGCCAGGCGCCGCAGGCGCAGCCAAGCCGGCTGCTTCTGCTGCCAAGAGCTGAACGGAGCCGCACGATGTTGGCCAAATTCTTCATCGATCGCCCGATCTTCGCGTGGGTGATCGCACTGTTCATCCTGGTGCTCGGTGGCGTGGCGATCACGCAGTTGCCGATCGCGCAATACCCGTCGGTCGCACCGCCCACGATCGTCATCAATACCGCTTACCCCGGCGCCTCCGCGCAGACCCTCGAAGACAGCGTGATCAGCGTCATCGAGCGCGAGATGAACGGATCGCCGGGCCTGATCTACACCGAATCGGTGTCCCAGGCCGATGGAAGCGGTTCCATCACGCTCAGTTTCGAGGCCGGAACCAACGCTGAGCTGGCGCAGGTCGATGTGCAGAACCGGCTCGGGCGCGCCACGCCACGCTTGCCAGCGGCCGTGGTGCAGCAGGGCGTGCGGGTCGACAAGGCGCGATCGAACTTCCTGATGTTCACCATCCTGTCATCCGACAACCCGGCTTATACGCCGATTGCATTGGGTGACTATGCCGCCCGCAACGTGCTGCCCGAATTGCAGCGCGTTCCAGGTGTCGGCCAGGCGCAGCTGTTCGGCACCGAGCGGGCGATGCGGATCTGGATCGATC
>JBDTQC010000320.1:0-4760 GCA_039932405.1 Ideonella sp. | reverse complement strand
TTCTCACCGGTCTTGACCGGCGTCATCACGCCGCGCGGTGTCGATGCCGATGCCCTGCGTCGCCTGATCCACGAGCGGTTCGATCTGTCTCTGGGAGCCGGCCTGGGCAAGCTGAAGGGGCGCATGTTCCGCATCGGGCATCTCGGCGACTGCAACGACCTGACCTTGATGGCCGCGCTGACCGGTGTCGAGATGGGCCTGAAGCTGGGCGGCGTTGCCCTCGCCGGCAGCGGGGTCCATGCGGCGATGGACTTTTTCGCCGCAACACCAGCGCCGCAGACTTCGCGAGCGACGCGCTGATATCAACCAGCGGCTCGCCCGCTATCGAATCCCGCCGAACGACTGCAAGGCCTTCACTGCACCCGCTCCGACCGATGCACCGAAGCGTTTGGCCAGGCGCTCGGCAACATTCTCGTGCGGGGTGTAATCGATGATCTCGGGGGCTTTCACGACCTCGCGCGCGACGTAGTCGAGGTTGCCGATCTTGTCGACCAGGCCGAGCTGGACCGCCTCTTCGCCGTTCCAGTAAAGCCCCGAGAACGTCTCGTCGGTGATCTTCAAGCGGTTGCCGCGTCCTTCCTTGACGACGCGGATGAACTGCTGATGGATCTGGTTGAGCATCTCCTGCGCATAGGCCAAGTGCTTCGGATTCTGCGGCAGGAAGGGATCGTTCATCGCCTTGTTTTCACCGGCAGTGATCAGGCGGCGCTCGACACCGAGTTTTTCCATCAGTCCGGGAAAACCAAATCCGTCCATCAGCACACCGATCGATCCGACGATGCTGGCCTTGTCGGTATAGATTTCGTCTGCCGCCACCGCAATGTAGTAGGCACCCGAGGCGCAGACCTCTTCGACCACGGCATATACCTTTTTGTGGTGCAGCGCCTTCAGGCGGCGGATCTCGTCGTTGACGATGCCGGCTTGCACCGGGCTGCCGCCGGGCGAGTTGATGCGCAACACCACCGCCTGCGAGCCACTGTCCTCGAACGCATTCTTCAATGCACCGACCAGCGATTCGGCGCTCGCCTGGCTATCGGCAGCAATCTCGCCGCGCACCTCGATCAGGGCGGTATGGCGACCACTCGGCGCGCTGCCGATGCTGCGCGCTGCCAGCAGCGACCAGACGGCGATGACAAGCAACACCATCCAGAACAGGCGAAAGAAGATTCGCCAGCGGCGATCGCTGCGCCGGTCTTTCAGATAGTCGCGGGCAAACTGCTCCATCACGCTGTCCACACGCCCCCAGGGCGGCGGGCCGGTGCGCTCGTCCGAGTCCAGGGAACCGACGGGCCGGTCGTGGGGCGGCGAAGTAGGCGGGAAATGATCGGGCGAACTCATGGAAGACTTTCAGTGACCGGAAGGGCCGGTCGGATTTCAGTGGAAGGATACCAATAGACCTGATCAGCGACCTCGGCAACCACCAGTGCGGTCAGCCGCCCGCGGCCACACGGGCCGCCGACACATGCACCATCGCGTGGACGGTAGGTTGCACCGTGGATCGAACAGATGATGTAGTCGCGCTCGCTGTCGAGAAATTCGCCCGGCAGCCAATCCATTTCCACCGGAACATGGGCGCAACGGTTCAGATAAGCAAGCAGGTGACCGTCGTGACGCAGTGCGAAGGCACGCACTGGCACGCCAAATTGCCGCACCTCGAACAGGATCGCCTGACCCAGCTCGATCAGTTGCTCGCTGCGGCAAAGCCAGATTGCGCCGGCCGGCGCATCAGCCATGGCGATCCAGCCACTGGGCAAGCTCGGGCACGCTGTGAGCCACGAACAAGGGTCCGTGCGAAGCAAAACTGGCGTGCTCGTGCGCGCCGTAGCCGACTGCGACACTGGCGGCGCCGGCATTCGAAGCCAGCAACAGGTCGTGCGTGGTGTCGCCGATCATCAGTGTGCGGCGGGCGCTGACACCGAGTTGATCCATCAGTTCGAGCAGCATCCGCGGGCGCGGCTTCGACGCCGTCTCGTCGGCGGTGCGGGTTGCATCGAACAAGCCCTGCAGCGCAACCGTGGCAAGCGCTTCGTTGAGGCCACTGCGGGACTTGCCGGTCGCTACACCCAGCAAGTGGCCACGCCGCTTCAGATCGTCGAGCAGTTCGAGAACGCCGGAGAACAGCGTCAGTTCATGTTGCCGGTTGACGTAATGATGGCGGTAGCGCGCCCCCATTTCGCCATAACGTTCGCGCGGCAGGCCGGGCGCCGCATGGGTCAGTGCATCGATCAGGCCCATGCCGATCACGTAGCTGGCGTCTTTGTCGCTCGGCGCGGGCACCCCGAGGTCGACACAGGCCGACTGGATGCAGCGCGCGATCAGCGCGGTGGAGTCGAACAAGGTGCCGTCCCAGTCGAAGACGATCAGATCGAAGCGGCGGTCTCGGGTCATTCTGGTTCCGTGGGAGCGTGTTCGGCGCCATTCATCGGGGCCGACAGAGCCACCGATCGGGTGACATTGTCGGTGTCAGCGGGCAGCGCTGGCGAGCGCCTGCAACAAGACCTCGCATTCGGCGGGCAATGGCGCCTCCAGCTCCAGCGGCGCGCCGCTGTGAGGATGCGCCAGACGCAATTTTCGCGCATGCAGGAACATCCTGTCGAAGCGGCAGCCCGGCACTGCGGTGCCACGCGCCAATGCCTTGTTCAGCGCGAAATCGCCATATTTCTCGTCGCCTGCGATGACATGCCCGGCGCCCGCCAGGTGAACACGGATCTGATGGGTGCGGCCGGTCTTCAACGACACCTCGAGCAGGCTGAAACCCGGCAATTGCTGCGCCACCCTGACCAGCGTGATCGCTCGCCGGCCATCGGGATGGTCAGCGTCTACCGCACGGACGCGTCGCTCGCCGGCCGCATCGAGGTACTTGTGCAGCGCCTGATCGATCACCTTGTGATTCGCCGGCCAGGCGCCGGCGACCAGCGCGGCGTAGATCTTCGCGATCGGCACCTGGGCGCTGCGCTGGCGAAATTGCTCCTGCATCGCCAGCAACGCCGCACGTTTCTTGGCGATCAGCAGCAGGCCGGAGGTTTCCTTGTCCAGACGATGAACCAGTTCGAGAAACGGGGCGCTCGGGCGCGCCCGTCGCAACTGCTCGATCACGCCGAAACTGACGCCGCTGCCGCCATGCACCGCAACGCCGGCGGGCTTGTCGATCACCAGCAGATGGTCGTCCTCGAAAATGACCGGAAACTCGCGTGCTGGCGCTGCGTCGGCAACGCCTTCGTCGCGCGCTGCCGCCACCCGCACCGGCGGGATCCGCACATCGTCGCCGATGGCGAGTCGGGTATCGGCCGACGCGCGGCCCTTGTTGACCCGCACTTCGCCACTCCGAATGACCCGGTAGAGATGCGTCTTCGGCACGCCTTTCAGTTGTTTGAACAAGAAATTGTCGAGCCGCTGGCCTTCGGATCCATCATCGACCAGCAGATGCTGCACAGCCGCAGCCGGCGGTTGTTCAGACGGCTCTTGCGAAGCCGGCGTTCGCTGGGTTACCGGTTTTTGAGCAGCCAGATCGGTGCGCGCCCGCATCGCAAGGCGAGCTGTGGCCCGGTGTAACGGTTTGCCCGGTATAATCGCTCGCGCCACGTTGTTGTCGTAAGTGTTTGATTTTTCAGAGTTTACGTCGCACTTGCAAATACATCGTGGCGGTCGGGCAAGGCTCGGCAAACCGGTGATGCAACATGTCGACGCAATTGACCGGCACGGTCCCCCAGGAACCCTGCGATCGATCGCCCGATATGGAAGAGAAAACCAAGAACGAACCTCAGATAAAAGGTCTTCCAGGCGGAAGACGATCTGCGTGGAGACCAATGCCGGATCGGCATCACCACTGCAACGTGCTTTCGCCTGCGTCAAGTGAATTCAAGCGGATGTTGTCGACGCCCCACCTTCCCTCATCGCGCCTTCAGCGTGCCGTGTACAGGCCATCAGCCTGCGTCACGGTACGCCCGACCGGCGCTGCGGAATGGTTGTGCGTCGAACCCCACCTGCCCGTCTGCCATCGGCCGTTTGTGCCGAACCGCAGCCTGGCCGCCGCCGACAACACAGGCACGCACGCGCCAACGCTGCACCCACGGCCGGTCTGCTGACCAAGCCGTTGATTGCGGTCCAGGGCGATTCCTTCCGGTTCCTCCACGTTTCTCGTGCATCGAAGCGTCGCCCCCGGCTCGTCCGGTGGCGCTGTTGAGACAACTCGGCCACGCAAAAAGCGGGCCGAAGCGAAGGAGTGCACATGAAACGCATGCTGATCAATGCGACGCAGGCCGAAGAGCGTCGCCTGGCGATCGTCGATGGACAGAAGCTGCTTGATTTCGAGACCGAGATCGAAGGTCGCGAGCAACGCAAGGGCAACATCTACAAGGCGGTCGTTACCCGCGTCGAGCCTTCCCTCGAGGCCTGCTTCGTCGACTACGGCGAGGACCGCCACGGCTTCCTGCCGTTCAAGGAAATCTCGAAGAACTACTTCCGCGAAGGCACCGACGCGCGCACCGCGCGCATCCAGGACGCGATCAAGGACGGCGACAACCTGCTCGTCCAGGTCGAGAAGGAAGAGCGCGGCAACAAGGGCGCAGCGCTCACGACCTTCGTGAGCCTGGCCGGCCGCTATCTCGTCCTGATGCCCAACAACCCGCGCGGCGGCGGCGTCTCGCGACGGATCGAGGGCGAAGACCGCGAAGAGCTGAAGGAAAACCTCGACCAGCTCGAGTATCCGAAGGGCATGAGCCTGATCGCGCGCACCGCCGGCATCGGCCGCACCGCGCCCG
>JBDTQC010000319.1:0-4765 GCA_039932405.1 Ideonella sp. | reverse complement strand
CCCCACTGTTTTCTGTAGAGCTCGCGAAGGTCGACGCGCTCGTCGTGCCAGCGTCCGATCTCGGCCTGCCCGCCGCGTGCCACGTAATGCGGGAACGGTTGCGAATGCCAGAACGATTTCAGGTACTTCCAGTCACCGGCCTTCAAACTGCTGTTGCCCCAGATGATTTCCATGGCATGGCTTGCGCCGTCGGGAGCCAGAAACTTCAAATACAGCCGCGCCGGATGGTCATCGCCTTCGGCAGTCAATTCGTCGAGCTTGCTGATCACCGGTTGTTCGACAAACCAACCCCAGCTCAAGATGTTGCGCCGGTCCAACCCGATATTCACGTCATGGAACAACATCGAAGCGCTGTCGTGCGTCTGCAGGCGGATCGCCGGCCGGCCGGCCTTGTCGACGAAGGAGATCTGCATCGGCTCGACAAAATGGAACTTGCGCTGATGCCAGCCCTGCGGCAAGGCATCGATTGACATCGGCGTGCTGAAATCCATCACGACGTACGGCGCCGAGCCTGCCGGCGCCGCTGCCACATCGCGCGGCGCCTCGCCGCACGCTGAAACACTGCAGATGATCAACAACAACAGGACGAACCGTTTCATCGTCGAGCACCCCTGTGCAAGGCAACCAGTCACGACTCCGATCGTCGCATAACCCGGTGCTGATGCCCAGACCCTGTTGACCGCGCCAAAGCGCCACGGGCAGGGCTTGCCGGCAAGAATGCGCGGCAGGGGTCACCACAAGACTGATGCCCAGGATCATCGAATGCTGAACGTCAGCTTGCAGACAAGCGATCGCGTGTGGCAACCCCGGTCCGCGCGGCCTTCACCGCACAATAGATGCCTCGTCATGAACTGAGTCACCCTGACTCGACATTGCCTCAATGCTTCGCTGGATATTCAAGAAAAAAGCGCCTGCCGCAGACGCCCCGCCCCGCGCTTCGTCGACGCAAGTGGCCGCCGTCGCTGCGGGCAAGGCGATCCCTGCGGCAGCCGTCGAGATCGATTGGGCAGCGAAACTGCGCGAGGCCAGCGGCGACGACAACTCGTTGCTGATGCTGGCGTGTTCAGGTGTGCCGCTCGACGTCAAGCTTGCTGCAGTCGGCGCGCTGAACGGCGAGGAAACTCTGAAGCTCGCCGAGCGCGAGTTTCGCAATCGCGATAGACGCGTGCACAGGCTGGCCAAGCAAGCCTATCTTGCTCGAGTGGCGCAACGTGAAACCCGGGAGCGGGCCGACCATCTGATCAAGGCCGCCAGGACACTCGGCGACCAAAGCGTGGTGCCGGCCAACCGCGCCCTGGAGCTCGATCGCGCGTGGATGGCCCTGGACCCCAGCTTGCTCGACGCCGGCCAGCACGCCGAATTTGCGACGTTGACGCAGCGGCTGACGACGCTGTCGCGAGAGCTCGCCGATCATGAGGCGATGGTGCAGCGCTGGCATGCCGACGCCCGGCAGGCGCTGCAGACCTTGCAGGCCGCCAGTCAGGCGGCTGCCGAGGGCGAACAGGATCGAAGCCAGCTTGCGGCCGCGATGGCTGCGGCGTGCGGCTTGGTCGAAGCTGCACCGCAGGACTGCGCCGTCGACGCACTGGACAAGGCTCTGGCCGGCGCGACGGCGCTCGACACACACCTCGCGATTCTCGACCGCGTGCTGCAGACGGCGCAGGCGCACGAACCTGCCGATCACGCGACACCCCTCATCAACGGCGACGAAACCAATGCCGCCCAAGACCGCGTCGATGCTGTCGCGCAATGGATGCAACTTGCGGCGCTGCCCGATGCCCGCCTCGGCGAATTGCTGAATCGTCGATTCGAGCAATGGCAGCGAGCGCAGACCGAGGAGAAACAAGCAGTTGCTGCGCAACGTCGCGAACAGGTGGCGGGCCGGCAGCAGGCAGCGCGCGGTGAGCGCAGCGCAGGCTTGGTGGCGGCGTTGGAACATGCCGAGGCTGCCCTTGCCACCGGCAAGCTGGCCGATGCCCATCGCCATCTGAGCGAGCTAGACGAACGCCTGCACGGCATCGAACCGGTCGAGGCGATGCGTGGACGGATCAGCGCGGTGCAGGCGCAGTACGCACAACTCAGGGGCTGGCAGCACTGGGCCGGCGGGCGAGCACGTGACGAACTGATCTTGCAGGCCGAGGCGCTCGCAGCTGCAGGCCGCGGCGAGGTCGAACTCGGTATTCCCGCGCTGTCGATCAAGCAACAGGCCGAAGTCGTCGAAGAGATGCGTGCACGCTGGAAAGAACTCGATCGATCGGGCGGGGCCAGCCGGGCGCTGTGGCAACGATTCGACGGCGCACTCAAGGCTGCCTACGAGCCGGTGGCTGCGCACCGGGCGGCGCAGAGCGCGGCGCGCGAACAGAATCTGATGGCGCGCCAACAGCTCATCGAAACGCTGGATGCCGTGCCGCTGCCGGTCAGCGACGAGCAGGGTTCGATGCCGGACATGAGATCGCTGGCGGTGGCCCTCGATCAGTTCCGCGCCGAATGGCGCAAGCTGGGCCCGCTCGAACATGCGGTGCCGCAAAAGGAACGGGGCAAGTTGGCCGAGCGCATGGACAACGCCGTGCGGCGGATCGAGGCGCCGCTGGACGAGGCGCGCCGCGCCGCCCAGCTCGAGCGCGAAGACCTCATCACCCGCGCCGAAGCCTTGGGTGCGGAAGCAGCTGCCGATGTGCAACGCCGCGACCTGGTCAACGAGGTACGCGCGCTACAGCAGCAGTGGCAACAGCAGGCCAGGTCGCTGCCGCTGGCGCGCGCGATCGAGAAAGCCATGTGGGCTCAGTTCAAGGTGGCCATCGACGCCGTCTTCAGTGCCCGCGAAGCAGCCTTCGATGCCCGTGACGCCGAATTCAAGGCAAACAGCGCCGAGCGATCCGCGATCATCGCCGGACTCGAAGCGCTGGTCGATGCGCCGCCTGCGGAATGCAAACACCGGCTCGCGGAGATCGAGACCGCGTGGTTGCGCGCCGGCCCCGCACCCCGCAGCGAGTCTGCCGCGCTGCAGGCGCAGTTCGACAGCATGCGTGACAAGCTGCGGCAGTGGCTGGCCGGCAGCGCACAGCGCAGCTGGCATTCGACCTGCGATGCATTGGTCGCCAAGCTGACGCTGTGCGAAGCGCTGGAGCGCAGCACAGACGCTGACCGTGCGACGGGAACGGCGATGCAGCGTTGGTCCACGTTGCCAGTTCTTCCAGGCACCTGGGAACGCGCCCTGTTGCAGCGAGCCGGATTGGGCGAAAGCGCCGCAGGCGCCCTGCTGTTGCCAACTGAAACCACCGACAACCTGCTGCTGCAACTTGAGACGGCATGGGGACTGGCATCGCCTGCAGCCTTCGAAGCGGCGCGCCGCGAACTCAAGCTGCAAGCCTTGAAAGCGGCCATGGAGGGCCGCCGTGCCGGCAGCGCTGCTTCGCCCGGGCCGAATCAGTTCCTCACGGCAGCACTTGAGCGCAGCTCGCTCGATCCGTCGCAGCGCGAGCGTCTGGGCGCCGTGATCGACACGCTGCGTCAGCGTGGGCCGATCGACCCCGATTTGACCTGAGGTCGATGAGAGACTGAACGTCAACCCGACGCGGAACACGCACAAACGGGATCGCGCCTATGATGATGGCTCCACCACGAGAGCTACTCAACATGTCAATCAAAATGCGAACGCTGCTGCCGACATTGGCGCTGACTCTGGCCGCCGCCTTGAGTGCCTGCTCCAGCATGGACAAGGTCATGTCACCGTCATTGAAGCTCACTGGCGACCAGGAGGTTCCGCCGGTCAGCACGGCGGCGGTCGGTACCGGCACGATCACGGTTGCGTCGGATGGGTCCGTCAGCGGCAGTGTCAAGACGCAGGGCATCGCCGGCTCGATGGCACACATTCACCTGGGCGCGGCTGGCAAGAACGGCCCGGTGATCGTTCCGCTGGCGAAAACCGCCGACGGCGTGTGGTCGGTGCCGGTTGGTGCCAAGCTCAAGGACGACCAATTGGCGGCCTACAAGATGGGCGACCTGTATGTCAACGTCCACAGCGCCGAGCACAAGGGCGGCGAGATCCGGGCGCAGTTGAAGCCTTGACCGGCTGCTGAAGCGTCGTACTCGCCACTGCAGCGAGCGATTCGCAGACGGGCACGAGCCCGGATGCGCCGATCAGAAGGTCTCGACCCATGGCCGAACCTCGACTTCCCAACTCCACGCGTTGCGCGGCTGCGCCAGCAGGTGCAGGTAGGTCTGCGCGATCGCGTCGGGGTCGAGCCGGGAGTCGTCCGGTGCCGCCGTCGATCCGCCGACGGTCGCGGGCGGCCTGATCGACCCATCGATCACCACATGGCCGACATGAATGCCCCGCGGATGCAACTCACGCGCCATGCTCTGGGCCAGGCCGCGCAGCGCAAATTTGCCCATCGCAAAAGCGGCCGACTTCGGATAGCCCTTCACGCCGGCCGACGCACCGGTGAACAGGATGGCCCCTCGACCCCGCGCCAGCATGCGCCGCGCCGCCTGCTGGGCGACCAGAAACGCGCCGGTCGCCGTGATCGCGATGGCCTGTGCGACCTCGCCGGCATCGACATCGACGAAAGCGCCGCGCACCCGCTTGCTCGCGTTGTAGACGACCACATCGGGGTCCGCGCCAAGCAACGCCGCTGACTGCTCGAACATCGAAGCGACGCTTGCTGCATCGGTGGCGTCGCATGGCAATGCCGCGGCACCGACTGAACCGGCCAAGGGCTGCAGACGCTCCAGATCGCGCGCGGCCAGCACGACCTTCATCGAA
>JBDTQC010000318.1:0-4780 GCA_039932405.1 Ideonella sp. | reverse complement strand
GTGTCTCGGACGGCCGGATGCGATCGTCCGATGGCGAGTCGATGATCTGAAGAGGGTAGTGTCTCTGGACACGACCGAAACAGGTACTCCGACGAGTGCGTCGTTGCCCTGCGCGTTCAGCTTGCCGGCGCCGCCCCGGCGCCCAGCTTGCTCACGACCAAAAGCACGATGGTCACCAGGATGATCTGAACCACCGAGACCGCGGCGATCGTCGGATCGATTTCGTTGACGATGTTGTCGAACATCTTCTTCGGCAGTGTCATGTTGGACCCGCCCAGGAACATGGCGACGATCAACTCGTCGAACGACGAGATGAAGGCAAGGAAACCCGCCGAGACGAGTGATGGCCGCAGCTGCGGCAGCGTCACATGCCAGATGGCCCGTGCCCGACTCGCACCCAGGCTCATGGCCGCATGTTCCTGGCCGATATCGAAGGTGCGCAGCGCCGCACTGACGATGATGACGACAAAGGGAATCGCATGCACGGTGTGCCCGAGCACGATCGCCTGCCAATGGCCGATCAACCGGAGCTGCCCGAACAGGCCGTAGACGGCGATCGAATAGACGATCAGCGGCACGACCAGCGGCAGCAGCGAAATCTGGTTCAGTAGCGCCTTGCCCGGGTAGCGCCCCCTGACCAGACTGAACGAGAGCAGCGACCCAAGCACTGTCGCCAGCACCGTTGTCCAGATCGCAATGTGCAAGCTGCGATAGGTGGCATCCATCCAGGTCGAATCGTTGAAGTAGGCCTCGTACCAGCGCAGCGACCAGCCCGGCGGCGGAAACTGCAGATACGCCGACGAACTCAGCGACAGCGGGAAAACGACCACCAGCGGTGCCATCAGGAAGATGAAGACGATGACGCACCAGATCTGAAGCGTCAGCCGCAATGCCCGGTTGGCCGGAAAGCGGCGCGCAGCAGTGTTTGCCTTCAGCTCCATTGCAGGTTGGCTCGCAGCACTTTTCTGAGCAGCAGATAGACCAGCATCGTTGCGGTCAGCAGCACCGCAGACAGCGCCGCGGCGAAGCCCCAGTTGAGAAACGTGCGCACTTGCTGTTCGATCAGCACCGCCACCATGGTCACCTTGCCACCGCCCAGCAGGGCCGGCGTGATGAAGAAGCCGATCGACAAGACGTAGACCAGCGTGACGCCAGCCAGAACGCCGGGCAGGGTAAGTGGTAGAAAAACCTGGCGAAAAACCTGCCAACCCGATGCGCCCAGCCCTTCAGCGGCGGCCAGCAGCCCGGCGTCCATGCGTTTCATCGCCGCGAACAGCGGGAAGATCATGTAGGGCAGCAGCACATGAACCATCCCGATCAGAACCCCCGCCGTATTGTTCAGCAAAGGAAGTGGTGAAGTGATGATGCCGGTGTCGAGGAGCGCCCGGTTGATGATGCCATTGCGTCCGAGCAACACCATCCAGCCATAGGTACGCACCAGGATGCTGGTCCAGAACGGCAACAGGATGAAGATGATGCCAACTGTGGGCCAGATACCAGGTGCAATCGTGAGGAAATAAGCCACCGGATAGCCGAGCACCAGGCAGGCCACGCTGACGTAGAACGCGATCAGCAGGGTGTCCAACAGCACCTGCACATACAAGCCGTCGGTGAGCGCCTTCTGATAGTGGATCAGCGACCCACCCTCAACGCTTTGCGCGAGCAGCATGGCCATCGGCAACAGGTACAGCACGAACAGGAAGCTCATCGCAGGAATTGCCGGCAGCAACGCCATGACGCCGCTGTGATGGCGTCGCCACCAGCTCCGCGTCGCACCCGCGGGCATGGATCCCGAAGGCGTTGCACCAATGGGCGCAGGGTTGGCCGGCCGATTCATCACCACGGGATCCAGTGCATGTCGTCGCGATCCCAGCCGAGGTTCAGGCGATCACCGACTGCTGGCGCATCACCAGTCTTGCCGAATGGCCACCGCACCAGAACTTCGAGACCGAGGTCGGTCCGCAGCCGATATTTGACCGTTTCGCCAAGGTAGACAAGCTCGGTCACGACGCCATTGAACATGTTGTCGGCACGTTCATCGGTTCGCAAGTGGCGCACTCGCTCTGGCCGCAACAACAATCCGATTGTTTCGCCAGCCGCCGGAGCTGTTGAAGGCAGCGCCACGCTGCTGCCGCCCTCGCACAGCGCCATGCCATCGACACCGATCTTGGCGCAGTACAGGTTCGACTCGCCGATGAATGCTGCAACAAACCGATTCGTCGGCGAACGATAGATCTGCTGGGGGCTGCCGAGTTGCGAGATGCGGCCGGCGTCCATCACCGCGATGCGATCCGACAGGATCAGCGCCTCCTCCTGATCATGAGTCACGAAGACAGTTGTCAGCCCGAGGCGCCGTTGCAGGCGGCGCACTTCCAGTTGCATCTGCTCTCGCAATTGCCTGTCGAGCGCACCGAACGGCTCATCGAGCAGCAGCAACGATGGGCCGAAGACGACCGCACGGGCAAGCGCCACCCGCTGCTGCTGACCACCCGACAACTGCCGAGGCAAGCGATCACCATGAACGGGCAGATCGACCATCTCCAGCGCCGCTCGGACCCGACGCTCGCATTCAGCGCCTCCGACCTTGCGCATCTTCAACGGGAAGGCGACGTTTTCCGCAACCGTCATGTGCGGAAAGAGTGCGTAGTTCTGAAAGACCATTCCGATATCGCGCTTGGCGGGCGGCGCCAGCGTGACATTGCGCGAGCCGAGGTATACGTCGCCAGCATCCGGCATCTCGAAGCCGGCGATGACCTTCAACAAGGTCGTCTTGCCCGAACCACTCGGGCCCAGCAAGGTCAGCATCTCTCCAGGTTCGACGACCAGATCGATGCCGGACAAGGCACGGACCGCGCCGAAATCGCGGACCACGCCAACGATATTCAGCGCCGTGGCACTTCGGTTGTCGGCGGGCAGAGTCACGGCGGCATCGGGCACCCGTTTCACTTCTGCAGAATCCAGCGCGCCCAGCGCTCCTGTATTGCGGCGCCGTTATCGGCCCACCATTCGAGGTTGACCCAGAACTGCTTGGGCAGGTTGACCGGGCTGGTCGGCAGAAACGGGACGATCTTCGGATCCGTAAATTGCGTGGCGTCGAGGTTCAACCCGGGGTAGCCGATGATGTCGGCATATTGTCCCTGGGTCTTGGCATCGGCCATCGATGCAAGCACACGTTGCCCCCAGTACACCTCTTTGGCACCTTTTGGAATGCCGAACGCGGACTCCTTGATGGCGCCTTGATTCCACTCCATCACGATTGGCGCGCCCTGCTTCACGAGGTTGTAGTAGCGGCCGTTCCACGCCGTGCCGATCACAGCTTCCTTGTCGATCAGCAACTGCGCTGACTGTGCGCCGGTGGTCCACCACGCGGCAACGTGCTTCTTGATTTCGTCGAGCTTGCGGAAGGCGCGATCAACATCCAGCGGATACAGCTTGTCCGGAGCAACGCCATCGGCCATCAGCGCAAATTCGAGCTGCTCGATCGGGCTGTTCTGCATCGTGCGTGGACCTGGAAACTTTTTCACGTCCCAGAAATCTGCCCAGGTCTTGGGGCCGGTGCCTTCCTTGAAGACATCGCTGCGATAGCCCATGATTGTGGAATAGGCGCTCTTCGGAAATACGAACTTGCGCTTCTGCAGGTGCGGCGGATAGCGAGACAGGTCGATCACTGAAAGGTCGAGTGGCTCCAGCAAGCCCGAACGCTCTGCCAGCAGAGCGTCAGGCCCCGCAATCTCGGTGACCGTCCACTCGACGTTGCCGCTTTGCACCATCGCGCGCAGTTTTCCCATATCGACCGGGCTGGTGTTGACGATCTTGATGCCGTATCGCTTCTCGAAGTCGGTATAGAAGGTCTTTCGGTTAGCGGCCTGGGTGGCGCCGCCCGAGTCGTTGACGACGATTTGCGGCGGTTTTGCTGGCTGCGCCTGTACGGCAGCACCGATTCCGAGCTGGAGTGCGGCTGCCCAAAAAACGATTTCGATCCGCTTGAACATGATTGGTTCTCCTGCGTACACACCAGACGCAAACCGTGCGCCTCGATCTTCTCCACTACACCACGCCAAGCAGACGAGCTGCGTTGTCGTGGAGCCATTTCTGCCGCACCTGGTCTTTCAAGGGCAGTGCATCGACTTCGGCCAGACTGCGGTCGATCGGCATCATCGGATAGGCCGAACCGTAGATGATCTGATCCTGCAGCACCGAGTTGCCATACTGAAGCAGCATCTCGTAGCCCGAGTTCGCCACCGCAAGATACTTGTGGCGGATCGCAACCAGGCCGATGTTCACATTGGCATGGCGCCAGGCCACAGCAATCAGTTCGGCAACCCACGGAAATCCGGGCGGTGAGGCGACTACCCGCAATTCCGGGAAGTGCACCATCACATCGTCGAGATAGATCGGACGGCCGTAATCCATCGATGTCGCGACCGAGAAGTTGGTGCTGCAGTGAATATTGACTGGAATGTCGAGCTCGATGCACTTCGCGTACAGCGGAAACATCTTCGCATCATTGATGCGCAGCTTGTTCTCGAAGCATTGCAGGTTGAGCCCCCTGAGCCCCAGTTCCCGAACCGCAAACTCCAACTCGCGCACAGCCACCATTCCCTTGTTCGGATCGACGCCGGCAAAGCCGATGAAGCGTGGCCCATGTTCCTTGCAGAATGCGGCAACGTCTTCGTTCCTGATCCGGAAATTGAAGGTCGTTTCGAGATCGCGTGCCTTGATGACCACGTGGCGCGCGTTGTTGCGCTCGTACATCGCGAGGTATTCCGACAGCGGCTCC
>JBDTQC010000317.1:0-4793 GCA_039932405.1 Ideonella sp. | reverse complement strand
CAAGCTGGAAGCAGCAAAAAATGCTTCCGTTCGCTTACCGTTGCGGGGGCAGCTCAGGTCAAGGGCAGGCCGCTGAGACCGTTCCTCCCTGATTCCCGTTGAACTGTCTCGGTGGAACACCTCGACGAGCACCAACAATTTTCAGTATACCTTTGGCGAAACCGGGTTGCGCCGCATCCGGGCTGTGCAAACGCTGCCGCGCTCTTCGGAAACGATCATGCACAATCGCGTCCGTGAAAATTCGAAGACGCTCCGTTCGTCTCAGCTTCTGGCTGTTCGCTGCCGCATTGCTGCTGAAAACGGCAATGCCCTTGCTGGCTACTGCATCCGCGAAGATGCAGGGCAAATTGCTGGTCGAGGTGTGCACGGTTTACGGCGTGGCGCTGGTTCCGCTGGATTCCGGCAACTCCGATTCACCCACATCCGAGCACGCTGGAGATCATCGCGGTGAGCATTGCGCACTGAGTGCGCTCACTGCGATGGTCACGCCGGTGGACATCAGCCCTGCAACGGCGTTGGGGGGCTTGCGCCACACGGCGCCATCACCTGTTTGCTCCGCTCCTTTGCAGGCGCGCGACGCCTGTGCAGCATGGGTTGCCCGTCTCAAGCACGGGCCGCCTTCCTTCGCCTGAACCCACCGCCGCCACCCGGCTGAGGTCTGTCCACGGACGGTCCTGCGACGCCGGCCGCCCGTGTCATGACCTGCGGAAATTGCCGCCAGGTCGTTCAGGATCGATCCTTCATGCCGCTTTCATCCAGGGGCCGCTTGTGCCCGTCTCGCGTCACACTTGCACTTGTCGCCGCCATTGCTTTTTTCCCGCCGGCGCATTCTCAGACAGGCGCGTCGGCAGCCTCAGCCGACGACCCCGACCACACCCCCGTCAAATCGCTGGGCGTTGTCACCATCTCGGGCAGCAGCCAGCCGACCTCGCTGCCCACGCAGATTCCAGCAACCATGGAAGGTGTCATGCGCGAGCAGATCGCGCGCACCATCAACGCCTCCGACAGTGAGGATGCGTTGAAGTACCTGCCCAGCCTGCTGGTGCGCAAGCGTTATATCGGCGACTACAACCACGCCATCCTGTCCAGCCGCGCTTCGGGCACCGGCAACAGTGCCCGCTCGGCGGTGTATGCCGACGGCATCCTGCTGTCCAACTATCTGGGCAACGGTGTCGGAGGGCTGAGCTTTCCGCCTCGCTGGGGCATGGTCACACCAGAGGAGATTGATCGTGTCGACGTGATGTACGGGCCGTTCTCCGCCGCATTCCCGGGCAATTCGGTCGGCGCGGTGGTCGTCTTCACGACCCACATGCCCAAGGCCTTCGAGGCACATGCCAAGCTCGGCTACACGAACCAGCCGTTCTCGCTGTACAGCACCGACGAGACCTATCGTGCGTGGGAGACCAGCGCCTCGCTCGGCAATCGCAGCGATGACTTTTCATGGCTGGTGAACTTCAGCCACGCCGACAGCCAAGGTCAGCCGCTGACCTTCGCGACGCGCTTGCTGAGCACCGGCATCTCTGGAACGGCTGGCACGCCGGTCAGCGGTGCGGTTCTCAACGCCAACAACGCCAACAGCCCCTGGTACGTGCTGGGCACCGGCACGCAATACCATAGCAGGCAGGACCACTTCAAGGCCAGGTTCGCGTACGACATCACATCTACTGTGCGCGCCAACTATCTGCTCGGCGTGTGGCAGAACACGTCCGATAACCTGCCGGTCTCTTACCTGAGGAATGCTGCAGGGCAACCCGTCTACGGTGGCACCATCAACATCGGCGGCCAGTCCTTCGCAGCGTTGACAGGCGGCGACTTCGCGGCGACGCGGGAGAGCCTGACTCATGTGATGCACGGCCTGACTGTCAAGAGCCATACCCAGGGCAGCTGGGACTGGGAAGTCGATGCCAGTCTGTACGGCTACCACAGGGATGACAAGCGACAGAATGGTGCCGGCAATACCTTGCCGAACGCCTTGGCGGGCGGTGCCGGATCGCTGGCCGATGGCAGCGGTACCGGCTGGAACAATCTGGCGCTGAAGGGCACCTGGCGCCCGGATGGTTTGCAGGGCGAGCACATCGTCGACTTCGGTCTGCAGCAGGACAGCAACAAGCTGCAGTACCTCACGTCCAACATCGCCGGCAACTGGCTGACCGACGCGGCGGGGATGTTGGCAAGCAGAATCGGTGGCAAGACGCGGCTGCGCAGTGTGTACGCCCAGGATGCGTGGAGGCTTGCAACGCGCTGGAAGACCGTGCTCGGCGTGCGCGCGGAACAGTGGCGTGCCTACGAAGGGCAAACCGCCTTTTCCACCACCAGCACACTGGGCTACCCCTCACGCAAGGAGAGTTTCGTCTCGCCGAAGGCCGCGATGTCGTACCAGGCTCTGCCCGATCTGGTGCTGAAGGCGTCGACGGGCCGAGCCGTCCGAATGCCCACCGTCAGTGAACTGTACGGGGCCACGTCGACGACGAACTCGAAGTACGTCAACGACCCGAACCTGAAGCCGGAACGGTCGTGGACCACCGAATTGACAGCCGAGAAAGATCTTGGCAACAGCGGCCTGCTGCGCATGACCCTGTTCGCCGAGGATACGCGCGATTCCTTGTACTCGCAGACCACCTTCGACCCGGTTGCCAACCTGAATATCAGCCGGGTCCAGAACGTGGGCCGCATCGCGACCAAGGGCCTGGAGGCTGCCTTCAACGGCAGCGACGTGTTCAGGCGTGGTCTGGATCTCAGCGGCAGCCTGACCTATGCCGACTCGGTGATCAAGGAGAACCAGGGCTTCGTCGTGACTGCAGGAGATACCCTCGGCAAGCGCCAGCCCAACATCCCGAGATGGCGCGCCACCGCGCTGGCCAGCTATCGATTCGGCGAGCAATGGACGGCTTCTCTCGGTGCGCGCTACAGCGGCCCGCAGTTCCGCACGCTGAACAATGCCGATGTGAACGGCTATACCTACCAGGGGGTCAGCCAATTCTTCACTGCCGACCTGCGGATACGCTACCGAATCAACCGGCAATGGTCCGCCGCATTCGGCATCGAGAACCTAAACAACGATCACTATTGGAACTTCCACCCCTATCCACAGCGCAGCTACACCGCAGAACTGAAGTTCGATCTGTGACCGAGAGCAACTTTCATGACAGTCTTTGCGCCGCGGTGGTCGGCGCACCAAGGAGTATTCCGATGAAATATCTGACCAGGCGTGGTGCATGCGCGGCGCTGTTGGCCCTGACCGCAGTCTGTGTCCAGGCACACGGGGGACGCGCCGGCGATGTCGAGATCACGCACCCGTTTGCCACGCCGACACCGGCTGGGGTCAGCGCCGGTGCGGCCTACATCGTGACCCTGTTGAATGTCGGCAAGCTGCCCGACCGTCTGCTGCGCGCCAGCACACCGGTCGCGCAACGAACCGAGCTGCACATGATGTCGGTCGACGCTGGTGGCGTGATGCGAATGCGCGAGGTCGCCGACATTGCGCTGCAGCCAGGCGAGCCGGTTCGGATGCGGCCGGGCGCCGGACTGCACTTCATGTTGATCGGACTGAAGCAGCCGCTGAAGGAGGGAGATACCTTCCCGATGACGCTGGAGTTCGAGCGTGGTGGCAAGACCGAGGTCAAGGTGGTGGTGCAGGTGCCCAGGTTGAGGCCCGGCGCAAGTGGCGAACACACGCATTGAGGAGAATCGCGCCGGTCGTGATCCAGGCGGCCAATGCGTCGGACAATCGGCCATGATCCAGCTCCGCATCCCTGCCGTCTTCATGCGCGGCGGCACCAGCAAGGGCGTCTTCTTCATCGCCGAAGACCTGCCCAACGAAGCGGCCGAGCGCGACCGCATCCTGCTGCGCGTGATCGGCAGCCCTGATCGATTCGGCAAGCAGATCGACGGCATGGGTGGGGCGACCTCGAGCACCAGCAAGGTCGTTGTCCTGTCGAAATCGGCCCGCCCGGATTGCGATGTCGACTACCGCTTCGGTCAGGTGGCAATCGACCGGCCGGTAGTCGACTGGTCAGGCAACTGCGGCAACCTCAGTGCGGCGGTCGGTCCCTTCGCGATCAGCTCGGGGCTCGTCGATGCGCCGGCCGACGGATCGGCCATCGTGCGCATCTGGCAGGCCAACATCGCGAAGAAGATCATCGCGCACGTGCCGATGCGTGGCGGCGAGGTCGTCGAGCTGGGCGACTTCGAGCTCGATGGCGTGACCTTTCCGGCGGCCGAAATCAGACTCGAATTCATCGATCCGGCCGCCGATGCAGAAGGTGGCGAGGCGGGCGCGATGTTTCCGACCGGCAACCCGCTCGACCGGCTCGACGTGCCGGGCATCGGCCTGATCGATGCGACGCTGATCAACGCTGGCAACCCGACGATCTTCATCCATGCCACGGCACTCGGCCTCACGGGTACCGAGCTGCAAGGCGACGTGAACGGCAATCCGGAGTTGCTGGCCAGGGCCGAAGCGTTGCGTGCCCACGGCGCAGTCGCGATGGGCCTGGTGCGCAGCGCCGACGAAGCCACGGCGACTCGCCCACACACCCCCAAGCTGGCCTTCATGGCCTCGCCGGCCGGGTATGTTGCTTCCGATGGTCGAGTGGTCGCCGCATCGGCGATCGACCTGCTGGCCCGGATCTTTTCAATGGGGCAGTTGCACCACGCGATGACCGGCACGGGTGCGGTGGCAATCGCAGCCGCTGCAGCGATCCCCGGTACGCTGGTGCACCTGCTTGCGCCGATCGGACCGGACGGCCGGGTGCGCTTCGGTCACCCGTCGGGCACGCTGACAGTCGGTGCCG
>JBDTQC010000316.1:0-4795 GCA_039932405.1 Ideonella sp. | reverse complement strand
GGGCGGCCTGCGCGAGCGCCACATCAGCGAGCCGTTTCAAGACCTACTGGGCTCTGGATCTGATCGGACCCTGATTCGGCGCAGTTCAGCGTCAATCCGGTTGCTTGGAGGTCAACATCGCTTCGATGCAGCGCACTACCGACGCCGCTTCGGCCGCGGTGGCCAGACCATGATCGGTCTGCCCGTCGAGCATTGCCGCCACGCCATCGAGGGTGCCGGGGGTCGGATCCACGCGTTCGCTGAGCTGGCCGCCGTATTCGAGGCGGGTCCAGCCGGTGAGCGCAGCCGTGGCCTTGCTGCCGACGATCTCGAAGCGGTTGTGATCGGCCACGTCACCCGCCACGGCTGCATCGATCTGCAGCGTGACATCCGCGTGCTGCAGGCTTGCCTGCAAGGCCGATTCAGCACGGCCGGGTTGGCGCGTCAGGCGGGTCGCGAAAACCTGCGCCGGTCCGAACAGGCGCTCGGCGAGAAAGACGAAATGGGACAAGACTTCGCGGCTGAAGCCCCCTTCGGCTGAACCGTCCAGCCAGGCGGCGGCACCGGCCTGCCATTGCCGTGGCCAGCGCGCGAACCGCAGCTCGATCGTGGCCGACTCGATCTTGCCGAGCGTTCCCGTGTGCACCAGCGCCGCCAACTGACGGCTGGCCGCTGACCGCGCGAGCGGGAAATTGACGGCGAACGGCAGCCCCGATGTGGCGACGAGCGCGGCCATCGCATCGGCCTCAGAGCGATCAGCGGCCAATGGCTTCTCGCACAGGCAGGCGCGTCCGGCCGCCAGAGCGGCCTGCACGATCGCTCGATGGGCGGCTGGCGGTGCAGCGACATAAATCAGATCGCAGGCGGGGTCGCCGACCAGCTCGATCAGACCATCGGCGCGGCGCGCGTCGGCTGTGATCGCGGAGGCGGCCTGCAGTGCAGTGGCATCCGGATCCCAAAGCGCTGCGACGCGAAAGCGCGGGTGGTGCGCCAGTGCGGCCGTCATGCGTTGCCCCATGATGCCGGTGCCGACGACTCCGATGCCGAAGATGCGTGGATTCATTGAGCGGGCCTCGGCAAGATGCGCTGCATCGTGGCGGTTTGGCAGATTGCCTTCATGCAAAGAGTATCGCTTGCGTCGACCTGGCGGCCATCGGTTGTTGGATGCGTCGGATTCGGCTACCGTTGCGTCTGCCAACGCCTGGCGGGTTTCAGAAGGAGCAGATCTTGGCCGCATCCCGCTCAGTGACGAACCGGTTCACGGCTGACTGCCCGGACATCGTCCGCAACATTTGCAGCACCTTGCTGCGACATTGCCTGGTCGTTCTGGTGCTGGTTTTCGGATGCGCCGCCAGCGCCAGCGAGCGCTTCGACTTCGATCAGACGCCCGGCCATCTGCCCAAACAGGTGGTGCCATCGCGCTACGAATTGCGGCTCGATCTCGACCCGGCATCGGACAGCTTTTCCGGTCAGGCTGGCATCTCAGTGCGGGTCCGCCAACCGGTCGACGCCATCGAATTGCACGCCTTCGAGCTGACAGCGAGCCGGATTCGACTGATCGATCCACGCGGCGCGGCGCGGGCGATGTCTGCCACTGCGTTGCCGGCATCGCAGAGCTGGCGCCTGGTGCCCGATGACGGGCGGGCCATCGCAGCGGGCAGCTACCGCATTGAGGTCGACTATTCGGGCAAAGTTCATGTCGCCGGTGAGGGCTTGTATGCGGCACCTTACGAACAGCGCGGCACCCGGCAGCGCATGCTGGCCACGCAACTCGAGGCGATCTCGGCGCGCAAGCTGTTTCCGTCTTTCGACGAGCCATCGTTCCGAGCGGTCTTCGCGATCACGGTTCGGGCGCCTGTGGGTTATGACGTGGCCTCCAACATGCCGCGCACCGCTCGCCGCGTCGAGGGCCGCACGGTGGTGCATCGGTTCGCAGCAACGCCAGCGATGCCGAGTTATCTGGTCAGCGTGGTGGTCGGTCGCTTCGACGTGCTGCAGGGCAAATCCGATGGCATTCCGCTGCGCATCCTGACGAGCGAGGGCAAGCGCGCAATGGCGGCGTTCGCGATGCGCGTCACCGAACAGGTGCTGCCGTTCTACAGCCGCTATTTCGGCATACCTTATGCGTTGCCAAAACTCGATCAGCTGGCAGTGCCGAGTGTTCGATGGGGGGCGATGGAAGATTGGGGCCTGATCTCGTACGCCGAGGACAATTTGCTGATCGATCCCGAACGCAGCAGCCCGGCGGCGCGGCGCGGCGTCTATTCCACCGTCGCCCACGAGATCGCCCACCAGTGGTTTGGCAACCTGGTGACGGCGGCTTCGTGGAACGAGATCTGGCTCAACGAGGCCTTTGCCACCTGGCTCGAACAAAAGACCAGCGATCATTTCAATCCGGCCTGGAAAGTGCCGCTGCAATCTCGGCGCTGGCTCGACGAGGCGATGGCGCTCGATGCGGGCTCGGCCACCCGGGCCATTCGCTCGGGACCGGTCAGCGAAGCCGCCGTCTTCGACATCTTCGACTCGGTCACCTACGCCAAGGGCGGTGCCGTGTTGACGATGCTCGAGCAGTGGGCCGGACCATCGGTTTTTCAGAAGGGACTGGCCGATTACATGAAAGGCCAGCGCCTGTCGAACGCGACGGCTGCCGATCTCTGGTTCTATATCGGACGGGCGTCGCACAAGGATGCCGCCGGCATGGCGGCGAGCTGGACCGATCAGAAGGGATTTCCGCTGGTACAGGCGACGTCCCGGTGCGAGGCCGGTCAGCAGCATGTGACGCTGACCCAGCAACGCTTCGTCAACGCCGATGGTGCACCGTCGGATCAGCGGTGGAAGATTCCGGTGCGGCTGCGCCGCGGCGCCCAATTGAGCACAGTGCTGCTCGAAGGCGCCAGCGGTGACTTTGCAATCGGTTCCTGCAGTGATGATCCGGTCGTCGTGAACGCGGGCGGTGTGGGTTTTTACCGCGTTGCCTACGACTCCGCCACCCTGGCGCGCCTGATCGGTACGTTCACCGAACTTCCTGATACCGAGCGCATGGCATTGTTGAGTGACAGCTTTGCGCTGATGCAGGCCGGCAAGGGGCCCTCCAAGGCATGGTTCGATCTGCTGCAGAAGCTGTCGCGCGTCGGCGATTCGTCGCGAACCATGTTGTGGCTGGTGGCGCGCGGACAGATGGATTTCCTCGACAAGGCGCTGGTCGGGCTGCCGGCGCAAGCGCAGTTGCATGACATCGGCCGCCGCTTGCTGGCGCCGCAGCTTGCCGAGCTTGGCTGGCAACCGGCACCCGGCGAAGACGAGCAGACCGGCGAACTGCGCGGCACCCTGATCGGCATGCTGGCCCGCTTTGAAGATCCACAGACGATTGCGCAGGCCGTGCGCGCTTTCGACGATGACGACGCTGGCCGCAGCCGGCTGCCGGCCGCGCTGCGCTCCGCAGTGACGACGGCAGTCGGCATGCACGCCGACTCCGCCCATTTCGAGCGTCTGCTGGCCAAGCTCAAATCCGCCGACGGCGAAGAAGAGCGCTGGCGCTTGCTCGATGCGCTGGCTTCAGGCCGCGATCGTGCGCGGGCTCAACAGCTGCTCGCACAAGCGCTCACCGGGATCGCGCCGGCCAATGTCGCATCGGCGATTCCGGGCGTCGTGGCGGGACGTTCGCCGTTCGGTGACGAAGCCTACCGATTCACTCTCGACAACTTCAGCCGGCTCGGCGAACTGTCCGGAAGCTGGGGCCGCACATGGTTGCTGCCCCGAGCGGCGTCCGGCTTCAGCGATCGGGGGCGGGCTCAGCAACTGATCGACGATCAACGCCGATTGTCCGGTGCCGACGGCGATGCGCCGGCAGCGCAACAAGCCGAGTCCATCCGTTTGCGTGCAGCGGTGCGAGAGCGCGAAACCGACAAACCGAGTGGCAAGCTGCGCGAGCCGACGGCCGATTGATTGGCGGCTCAGGCTCCAGCCGCCTCGATCGCCGCATTGAGGGTAACGCTCGGCCGCATCACCGCCTCGCACTTGTCGAGCTCGGGCATGTAATAGCCGCCGATATCGACGGCCGTGCCTTGCACGTCAGCCAGCTCCTTGACGATCTTCTGCTCGTTGTCAGCCAGCGTCTTCGCGAGCGGCGCAAAATGCGCAGCCAGTTGCTTGTCGTCGGTCTGCGCTGCCAGCGCCTCGGCCCAGTACATGGCCAGGTAGAACTGGCTGCCGCGGTTGTCGAGTTCGCCGGTGCGCGGCGACGGTGACTTGTTGTTGTCGAGCAATTTGCCCGTCGCTTCATCCAGTGTCCTGGCCAGAATCTTGGCCTTCTCGTTGCCGGTCTTGATGCCCAGGTCTTCGAGCGATACCGCCAGCGCCAGAAACTCACCCAGCGAATCCCAGCGCAGGTGGTTTTCCTCGACCAGTTGCTTGACGTGTTTCGGCGCCGAGCCGCCGGCGCCGGTCTCGTACATGCCGCCGCCGGCCATCAGCGGCACGATCGACAGCATCTTGGCGCTGGTGCCGAGTTCCATGATCGGGAACAGATCGGTCAGATAGTCGCGCAGGATGTTGCCGGTGGCCGAGATGGTGTCCTGCCCGCGCACCACGCGTTCCAGCGTGTAGCGCATCGCGCGCACCTGCGACATGATCTGGATGTCCAGGCCCTTGGTGTCGTGGTCCTTGAGGTACAGGTTGACCTTCTTGATCAGCTCGGCTTCGTGCGGCCGGTACGGGTCGAGCCAGAAGATCACCGGCGTGCCGGAGTTGCGAGCCCGCGAGACGGCCAGCTTGACCCAGTCGCGGATCGGTGCATCCTTGACCTGGCACATGCGCC
>JBDTQC010000315.1:0-4823 GCA_039932405.1 Ideonella sp. | reverse complement strand
GGCGCGCTGCCGTTGGCAGACGGGGCGATCCTTGCAAAGCGGCCGGCGCTCCAGCTCAGGACCTCGGCACGCGGGGGCTGGCCGGGGTCATCGAGCTCCCAGTCGCTCAGGACATGGCGTACCAGACCAGGCGCCAACGGTTCGCTGCCCGGACAATGTGTGTGGCCGTGCACCAGCACGCTGGCGCCGGCTTCATGCAGCCACCGCACAGCAGACGCCGGATCGACATCGACCCAATCGTCACGGCTCGTCATCCGTTTGCGCTGTTCGCTTTGTTGACGGATGGCGGCTGCGTGCGCTCGACGGCGCTCGATCGGCATCGCCAGAAATGCCGATTGCCACGCCGCACCGCGGACCTCAGCTCGAAACTGCTGATAGGGGATGTCGGCAATGCACAAGGCGTCGCCGTGGCTCAACAGGATGCGTTGACCGAAGGCGATCAACACGGTGGGATCGCTCAGCGCCAGCGCGCCACAGGCCTTCAGCATGTCCGCACCAACCAGAAAATCCCGATTGCCAGCCATGAAGGCAATCGCGCGATTGGCCGCGGCGTCTGCGATGGCTTCGACACAGCGGGCCTCGAAGCGATCAGCGCGAGAATCGTCGCCGACCCAGAGGTCGAACAGGTCGCCGAGGATGAAAACCGCGTCGGCGGGGGTGTCGCGCAGGTGCGCGGCGAAGGCTTCGAAGGTGCGCGGGCGATCTTCTGCCAGGTGCAGATCACTGATGAAATCGATGCGCTGCCACGTGTGCGGTGCATCGAACTCCCAGAAGCCCGGCAACGGGCTCGCTGCAACGACCTCGTCGACGTCTGCGACCATCAGGCGCGAAGCCGGCCGCTCACTCGACGACCGTGGCCCGGTTGATCACCACCGGGTCGACTGGCACGTCGTCCATGAAGGCCTTGCGCCCGGTCTCGGTCTGCTCGATGGCATCGACCACATCGACGCCGTCGACCACCTTGCCGAACACCGCGTAGCCCCAACCGCTTGGGCTCTTGGACGTGAAATTCAGGAAGTTGTTGTCAGTGGCATTGATGAAAAACTGGGCAGTCGCCGAGGCCGGATCGGAGGTGCGGGCCATCGCCAGCGTGTAGTGGTCGTTTTTCAGGCCGTTGTCGGCCTCGTTGGCGATCGGCGTGCCGGTGCTCTTCTGCTTCATGTCGGAATCGAAGCCGCCACCCTGGATCATGAAACCCTTGATCACCCGATGGAAAACCGTCCCGTCGTAGTGGCCGGCACGCACGTAATTCAGAAAATTGGCGCTGCTCAGCGGCGCTTGCTCCTCGGCGAGCTCGATGCGGATCACGCCATGGGAAGTATGCAGGTCGACTTGTGTGCTCATGTCTGGTGGTGTCTCAGAGGAAGGGGAAAAGGGAGGGCTGCGGGAAGGCCGCGGGCCGCTGCAGCGTGTGAGGACTCAGGCCAGGTTGCCTTCGAAGAAGACTTTCCAGTTGCCTTCGTCGCGCAGCCAGTACTGGCGCTTCAGCCGTGCACGCGACTGGTTGGTCGAGGTTTCGGTGTAAGTGACCACAACCACCTCGCGATCGTCCTGCCACCAGACCACCGAGACCGCGCCGATCGAGGCCGGGGAGGGCGCTGCCTGGCTGACGCGTTTGCGCTCGGCGCGGCCAAAATCACCATCGCCCGCAGCATAGAACTGCGCCAGCAGGTCGCGTTGCAGGCTTGAGCGTGCATCCTTCCAGGCTGCAAAAGTTTTCAGGAAATCGGAGCGGCGTTGCACGGCAGCCTGAGGGCTGACCCATTCGATCGTTTCAGCGATCAGGATCGGTGTTTCCTGGCGCTCGACGATGTGGGTCAGTTCGAGCATGTCCGGGTTCGACAGCGCGACACAGCCATCGGTGGCCAGGGGCGCGCGGCTGAACAGCGAGGTCGGAACGCCATGCAGCCAGATGCCGCTGCCGGTGCGGCCTTTCATCTGGTCGTATTGATTGGGGTAGTTCAACGCAATGGCCGCGGCGCCATAACGATCCTCGAGCGACGGATCCCGCAGCCGGGTATCGGAAATCCGTCCGGTTCCGAAATAAACGCCGATCGGGGTACGCAGGTCGCCTTCGATGCGTTTGGCCAGCCCCAACTTGCCCACCGAACTGTAGAAATCGCGGCGCAGCACCAACCCTGCCGGCGTATTTTCGAACACATACAGGCGTGATTTGGAGACATCGACCGCGATGGCATGCCGCACCGATGGGTCGAGCTTGACGAACTGCGACGGCACCGAGCCGGCGGGTGGCCGGTGGCCGGCCGCGACGACGCGCGCCCGCGCCTCGGCGACCAGTTCGCGCAACCGCTCGTTGGCTTCCGAGCGCAACGGTTGGTTGACCGCTGCAAATTCGTCGGTAGGCGTTGTCAGCGTGGTCAGCAGGTCGGCATAAACCAATTGCGCGAGGCCGAAATTCGGCATGTCTTCGGTCAGCTTGGCGGCCTCTTCGAGTGCCTGCCGGGCCTGTGAAGTGGCAATCAGGCCGTAGATGCGCAACAGGCGCGAATCGGCTGACGACCGGGTACCGGCCGCCGAAGCCAGCAGTTCGTCGCCCTTCGCAAAGACCGGCTGCAGCGCGTCGAGCGTGCGCGCATTGGCTTGCGGTGACGCGGTGAAGGTGGCGCCTTCCGCTTCGGTGGCTTCAGCGGCATTCGCGCTTGCCAACGCACTGCGGCTGCTGCCGACCAAACCGGCCAACGGGGTTTTCCAGAGCCCGGTTGTCAACAGCGCCACCGCCAGGATGCCGATCAGCAGCACGCCGATCCGCGATCGGTTCGACAACAGTTTGCTAGCGTTCGATGCCTTTCGAGCGGCCACGGATTGGCCGGCCGGGTCGGGCAGCGGATCGATCACGGCAATTCGTCCTCTTCCTGGATCAACCAGCCGCCAGAGGTGCCACGCACCATCAACATGCGCTTGCGGCTGGTTTCGGCCAGGCCATCACCCCGGTAACGCTGCGTGAACGTGGCAACGATCTTGTCGCCGCGGGCCACGAATTGCGGTTTGTCGATCTCGACCGAAATCTTCTTCTTCGGGACGATGCGCGAACGGCGTTGCTCGACCCAGTCGCTGTGCGAACCCTTGCCGCGGCCGGCAAAATCCGGCGTGTAGGCGGCGACGTAGGCATCGATGTCGCGCTGGCTCCAGGCCGAGGCCCAGGCTTCAAGCGCCGATTGAACCTCGGAGAATGCCGCTGGTGACGCTGGCCGCGCGACCGGTACAGTTGCAACCGAATTGGCCGAGCCGCTGACCACCGCTGCGGTCGTTGCTGCCGTGCTCGGAGCGGCAGGTGTTGCAGCGGCGGCAGGTGGCGCGTTGGCTGTGATTCTCGAGCCGGCCGGCGCGGCGGCGAACTCGCGACTGCTGCCGTTCAGATCGACCCGGTACTCGCCTAGCGACAGCGACATGCGGTCACCCACCAGCAGCAACAGATCGATGTCCGGCGCAACGCTGGCATCGGGCAGGCGTTCGAGGCGCAGCACGACCTGGCCGCTGGGCCCGCTCTGTGGCGTGATGCTGACCTGCTGCAGGGCCGGGACATAACGCATTCCGGCCACACCGTAGGCGTCCTTGGTCGCGATGCGGGCGCGGATATCCGCTGGATCGAGCGGTGCCTTGTCGGTCAGCGTGATTTCTGCATACGCCGGCTGGCCAGGCGGCATGTACAAACGCAACGTTCCGAAATCGATCGCCAAAGCCGGGCTGCTCGCGCCGATGGCGCACAACGCAGCCAGCCAGCTGGCCCGCAGCGGCGACCGCCAGATATTTCGTTCACCGAACATTTTCAAAAACAATGCCATCAAGAACCCACCGACTCCTTTCGGATCAGCCAATTTCCGTTGCGCTTGACCAATTCCAACTGCTTGCGACTTGAGGCTTTCAGCTGATCAGCTGCATAGACTTGTCTGAAACTTACCTTGGCCGAATCATCACCCGACAATTCGACCGTCACGCCTGACAACTCGACTGAAATGCGCGTCTTGTTGATGATGCGCGCGCGCCGGCCTTCCTGCCAGCGCGCAGACGTGCCGTCGCCGCCAGAGAAACCGGGAACGTAGGCCGCGAAATAGCCGTTCATGTCCTTGCGCTCCCAGGCGGTAGCCCAGGCACTGACGGCTGCCTGCACATCGCGGGCCTCGTCGCTGGAGCGCCGTTGGGCTGCATTGGCGGTCGCCGGGCGAACTTTCGCTCCGTTGCCTTCACTCGGTGATTCGGGTGCTGGTGCCTTGCCGGGCGGCGGCTCGACCGGTGCCGGCGGCGCGACGGGCGCTGCGGCTGGCGGGGAGACGGGCAGGGAGACGGGCGGAGCAGCCGGTGCGGGAGCCGGCGCCGCAACCGGTGGCGCCATCGGCGGAGAAATAGGCGGCGCTGCAGCTGCGGCCACCATCACGGGTGGCGGTGCGTCCTGCCGGCTGCCGGCCAGGGTTTTCAACATCGACAGCTTCGGTGCGCCGGCGCTGTCGTCGATCTGCAGCGCCCGTGCGTAAGCCCGGCTGGCCAGACGCACATTCAACGAAGACAGATTTTCGTAGGCCGTGTTGTAGCTGGGACGACTGCGAACCGCGGATTCGAGCGCGGCGCGCGCCTTGTCGATCTGGCCCTGCTCGGCGTACAGAACGGCCAGGTTGTTCATCGGCTCGGGCAGCGTCGGAAAGTCGCGGCGCATGCGCTCGAAAACGGCAATGGCTTCGCCGGGCCGCTTCTGGTCTACCAGCAGCACGCCTTTCTGGAAGCGCAACGACGCATCGTCGGGATTGCGCGCAAGCAACGCGTCGATCTTGCGCAAGGCGTCCGCGGAACGACCAGCGTTGATGAGATCC
>JBDTQC010000314.1:0-4840 GCA_039932405.1 Ideonella sp. | reverse complement strand
TCTGTGCGCGCAGCGGTGTCCTCACCGGCCGTCTATGACTTGATTTGCGAGTTCTTGTTCCCTACACCCTCCCGCAAGAGACCTGCCCATGAAAATCCACGAGTACCAAGGTAAGGAAATCCTGCGCCAATTCGGCGTCCCAGTACCACGCGGTTATCCAGCCTTCAGCGTGCACGAGGCTTTCGAGGCAGCCCAGAAGCTGGGTGGCCCGGTCTGGGTTGTCAAGGCGCAGATCCACGCCGGCGGGCGTGGCAAAGGAGGCGGCGTCAAGCTTGCGCGCTCGCTCGATGAGGTTCAGAAGATTGCCGGCGAGATCCTCGGCATGCAGCTGAAGACGCATCAGACTGGGCCCGAAGGTCAATTGGTGCGACGCCTGCTGATCGAAGAAGGCGCGAACATCAAGCATGAGTATTACGTCGCCGCGGTGACTGACCGCGCGACCCAGCGCGTCGCGTTGATGGGGTCCAGCGAGGGCGGCATGGACATCGAGGAGGTGGCGCATGCGACTCCCGAGAAGATCCTCAAGGTCTTTGTCGATCCGGCAATCGGCCTGACCGATGAGCAGGGCGGTGAGCTGGCAAGTGGCATCGGCATTCCAGCGGCGTCGCAGGCGCAGGCAATCGACGTCCTGAAGAAACTGTACAAGTGCTACATGGAGACCGATTGCTCGCTGGCCGAGATCAACCCGCTGATCCTGGAAGCCGACGGCAACATCAAGGCACTCGACGCGAAATTCAATTTCGACAGCAACGCGTTGTTCCGCCACCCCGAGATCACTGCCTACCGCGACCTCGACGAAGAGGATCCGGCTGAGATCGAGGCCAGCAAATTCGATCTCGCCTACATCCAGCTCGATGGCAACATCGGTTGCCTGGTCAACGGCGCCGGTCTGGCGATGGCCACGATGGACACGATCAAGCTGTTTGGCGGTGAACCTGCCAACTTTCTCGATGTTGGCGGCGGCGCGACCGCCGAGAAGGTGACCGAAGCCTTCAAGATCATGCTCGGCAACCCCAAGGTCAAGGCGATACTGGTCAACATCTTCGGCGGAATCATGCGTTGCGACACGATTGCCGAAGGCGTGATTGCAGCCTGCAAGGCGGTCAATCTGAGCGTGCCGCTGGTGGTGCGGATGAAGGGCACGAACGAGGAACTCGGCAAGAAGCTGCTGAAGGATTCCGGTCTGCCGATCATCACCGCCGAGTCGATGGCGGACGCCGCACGTGCCGTGATGGCAGCCCTCAAGAACTAACCTGCCCGAGCACAGCAAAGACATACCATGAGCATCCTGATCAATAAAGATACCAAGGTCATCACGCAAGGCATCACCGGCAAGACCGGGCAATTTCACACCCGCATGTGCCGTGACTATGCCAACGGCAAGAACTGCTTCGTGGCGGGTGTCAACCCGAAGAAGGCCGGCGAAGATTTCGAAGGCATCCCGATTTATGCAACGGTCGGCGAAGCCTCGAAAGCCACCGGCGCGACCGTCAGCGTCATCTATGTGCCGCCAGCGGGAGCCGCCGCAGCGATCTGGGAGGCGGTCGAAGCCGACCTCGATCTGGCCATCTGCATCACCGAAGGAATTCCGGTGCGCGACATGCTCGAAGTGCGCAACCGCATGAAGGCCAAAGAAGCAAGAGGCGGCAAGCAGACGCTGCTGCTCGGCCCCAACTGCCCAGGGCTGATCACCCCCGACGAAATCAAGATCGGCATCATGCCCGGCCACATCCACAAGGCAGGCCGGGTCGGTGTCGTCTCGCGTTCGGGCACGCTGACCTACGAGGCAGTGGCGCAGCTGACCGAACTCGGCATCGGCCAGTCGACCGCTGTGGGAATCGGTGGCGACCCGATCAACGGCCTCAAGCACATCGACATCATGCGGCTCTTCAACGACGACCCTGGCACCGATGCGGTGATCATGATCGGCGAGATCGGAGGCCCCGACGAGGCCGATGCGGCGCGCTGGTGTCAGGCCAACATGAAAAAGCCGATCGTCGGTTTCATCGCCGGAGTGACCGCGCCGGCTGGCAAGCGCATGGGGCATGCCGGCGCATTGATCTCCGGCGGTGCCGATACAGCAGACGCCAAGCTGCAGGTGATGGAAGCGTGCGGGTTCACGGTGACGCGCAATCCGTCGGAGATGGGCAAGCTGTTGCAAGGGCTGCTCTAGGCGTCTTGCCCGAACGCAGAGTGGCAGTGGCCGTTCGGGCGCTGCTTGGCTGACCAGAAAAAGCGGGCGGACAGCGCGATCGGCGAAAGAAACAACTTGACCGGACTATCGACGATGGCGACCACCCTGCCTGGCCTGCTGCTCGTTCTCGCGATCGTCGCTGCCTATGTGAACTTCGGTCTGTCGCACCTGCCTCACCGTGCGGCCTTTGCGATCACGTTTCTTGCATGCCTGGCGATGCTGATCGCCCCCCGCATCTTTCCGGGCTTCGACGCAACGGCCGCCGGATTCAGCGTCGCTGCGTTGCTGGCGGCCCACTGCGGCTGGCTGTCGGGTCGTCGCAGCAGGCGCTTCCGCGAAACATTCGTCGATTCAGATCCTGACGAACGGCTGTCGACGACGCGCCGGCGCAAGTCGGCGCGCCGCACCTCGGACGACGCCGACGGTGGCGACGGCAGCGGCGCTGCCGATTCACAAGCCAGCGGACTGAACGTCACCTTGCGCATTCCGCCGGTTCAGGTCGCAACCGTTCCATCAGGCGCTGGCGGCGCTTCCGCGGGCTCGCAGTCAATCGCCACGGCGCCGGAGATGCCTCGCCCTGCAGCCGCGCCTTCGCTGCTGGTGCCTCGCGGAGGTGTGGCGATGTCCGATCTGTCGAGAACAAGCCTGGGCCGTTACCGGATCGACCGTGTCATCGGACGCGGATCGATGGGCGTCGTCTATCTCGGTCTTGATCCGATGCTGGGCCGCCAGGTGGCGATCAAGACCATGGCGCTCGGCCGCGAGTTCGCAGGATCAGAGCTCGACGAAGTCAAGCAGCGTTTCTTCCGCGAGGCCGAGACGGCCGGACGCCTGCAGCATCGCGACATCGTGACGATCTACGATGTCGGCGAAGAGCAGGAACTGGCCTATATCGCGATGGAATTCCTGAAGGGTCAGGACCTGCAGCGTCATACCAGTGCCGACAAGTTGTTGCCGGTGCCGGTGATCTTGCGCATCGGGGCACGGGTTGCCGAGGCCTTGGCCTATGCGCACACCCGCGGCGTCATTCACCGCGATGTCAAGCCTGCGAATGTGATGCTTCATCTGCCCACTGGTGCGGTCAAGGTCACCGATTTCGGCATCGCCCGCGTCACCGACGCCAGCCGCACCCGCACCGGCACCGTGCTCGGCACGCCCAGCTTCATGTCGCCCGAACATTTGTCGGGCCAGCGGATCGACGGCCGATCCGACCTGTATTCGCTGGCGGTGATGCTGTTCCAGTTGCTGACCGGGCAGCTGCCGTTTCAGGCCGACTCGATGGCCAAGCTGATGTACCGGATTGCCAACGACGCTGCTCCCGATGTGCGACTGATGCGCGCAGACCTGCCGGAGAGCCTGGCCAAGGTGCTGGCTCGTGCGCTGGAAAAGGATCCCGCTGCCCGCCATGCCGATGGGATGCAGTTGGCCGCCGAACTTCGCGCCATCGATCTGGGCGACGGCGGGCCGATCGCTGCTGCACTGCCGTCGGCCAGCGGCAAGTCCGGCGGCGAAGGGTCTGATGAACCGGATAGTTCGTATGCGGCGACTGTCAAGGTGGTCCGTTGAGCATGCGCCCGGACAAGGCACAATCCCGCCTTGTCAGAGACTGGTGGGACGCCGACACTCCAACGATCGAACGGGCGCGAGCACAACATGGATTTCGAGTTCTTCAGCGCCACCGATACCGGCCGCTCCCGCAGCAACAACGAGGACTCGGTTGCTGTCGAACCGAAGACCGGCGTGGTCGTGCTGGCGGATGGCATGGGTGGCTACAACGCCGGCGAAGTGGCTAGCGGAATGGCAACCTCCCAGATCCTCGAAGATCTGAACCGCTGGCTGTCCCAGGCCGCTGCCTCGGCAAGCGACGGTGAAGTGCGTCGTGCCATGACGCTGTGTGTCGACGCCGCGAACCGCGCCATCCATCAGGCAGCAAACACCGATGCACGCCACGCCGGGATGGGTACGACCTTGGTGACCGGTGTGTTCCGGGCGTCCCGATTGCTGCTCGGCCACGTCGGAGACTCGCGTGCCTACCGATTGCGCGACGGCACGCTGCGCCAGATCACGCGCGATCATTCGCTGCTGCAAGAACAGATCGACGCCGGGCTCATTTCTTCTGAACAAGCGGCGTCAGCGGCCAACAAGAATCTGGTCACTCGAGCGGTTGGCGTCGAGCCCGATGTGCAGCTCGAGTTGCACGGTCACGACCTCGTATCCGGTGATCTCTACCTGTTTTGTTCCGACGGCCTGACGGACATGCTCGACGATCCGAGCCTGGAAAAGCTGATGCGCAATGCCGAATCCCTCGAATCCTGCGCAGCCGAGCTGGTCGACGCTGCCAACGAGGCGGGAGGCAGGGACAACATTTCTGTGATACTCGTACGAGCCCGGGCTGCGGAGGCGGCGCGCCCGTGGTGGCAATTCAGGCGATGACCGGAAGAATTCGAGGTTGAAGATGGGCAAACTGATCGTTTCGCTGGAAGGTGTGGTTATCAAGGACGTGCAGTTGACCAAGGACAAGACCACCCTGGGTCGCCGTCCGTACAACGACATCGTCATCGACAACCTGGCCGTCAGCGGCGAGCACGCCGTGCTGCAGCTGGCTGGCGTCGACGTTTTCATCGAAGACCTGAATAGCACCAACGG
>JBDTQC010000313.1:0-4864 GCA_039932405.1 Ideonella sp. | reverse complement strand
ACATACCCGGGCAAACTTTCGAAGCTTGCCAGCCATCCGCGCACCGCGGAGTACGGCGTCAGTGAAACCCCCCCTTCCGGGGCCAGCGCAACATACGGGTAGCAGGCAACATCAGCTACCGTCGGCCGCCCTAGAGCCAACCACGGCTGGCGCGCGAGTTGACCGTCAAGCAGCAACAATGCCCGCGCGCCAATCTGTTGCGCCTCTTCAAGCGAGCCGGCGCGCCCTGTCCTCTTGATGGCGCGGGCGCGCTGCAGGCCGAGCTGGATCTCCCCTTGCGCAACCGCCATCCATTGCATCACTTGCGCGATCTGGCCGGGAGACTCGGGCCACCAGTCAGGGCTGCCATAGCGAGCTCCGAGGTACGCGAGAATCGCCTGGGAATCCCAGATGGTCTCGCCATCGTCTTCGAGCACGGGCACCAGACCGCGTGCGCTCAACGCGAGGAACTCGGGAGTACGGTTGTCGCCGCGACGGCGATCGACTTCGATTCGCTCGTAGCCCAGTCCAAGGAAGCTCAGCATCAGCTTCACCTTGTAGCAATGGCCAGAACGCTCGGCCAGGTCATGCAGGCGTCTCATTTCACTCGATCCTGGCGCCGGAGTCTTTGACTGCCTTGGACCAGATCACCGCTTCAGTCTTGAGAAACGCTGCAAATTCGGCTGCGGTGCTGGGGGTGGGACCGCCACCGGCCTTGCGCATCTGCTCGCCGAAATCTTTGGAGGCCACCACTTTTTTCAGTACGTTCGCCAGCTGTTCAACGATCGCCGGCGGTGTGCCAGCCGGAACAACGAGCCCGGACCACGAGCCTGCGGTCGAGTCCGAACCTCCGGCTTCCTTGAGGGTGGGCACATCCGCCAAGATCGCCAGGCGCTCGCGGCTGGTGATCGCGAGCGGACGAATCTTGCCCGAACGGAGATGAGGCAACGCGGTGATGACGTCGAGGAATCCAACCTCGACCTCGCCGCTGATCACAGCCATCGCGGCCGGTGCCGCTCCCTTGTAAGGTACGTGGGTCATGGTCACTCCGTCGGACTTGAGGATCGCGGAGCCGGCGAGATGCGCCAATGTACCGTTGCCCGAGGACCCATAGTTGAGCCCGTTGGGCGCCTTGCGCGCGTATTCGATCAATTCGCGATACGACTTGACCGGAACTGCGTCGTTGACGACTACGACCATTGGCTGGGCATTGATCAGGCCGATGGGCTCGAAGCTGCGAACCGGGTCGTAGGGCAGCTTGGGAAACATGGCCGGGTTAATCGCCATGATCGGCGTATTGACCTGCAGTAAGGTGTAACCATCGGGAGCCGCCCGGGCACCGACACCCGCGCCGATGCTCCCGGAGGCTCCAGTCCGGTTGTCGACGACGACGTTCTGACCGAGCTCCTCGCCCAGTCGGCGTGCCACCAGTCGACCCAGCGTATCGGCGCCGCCTCCCGGCGGCCAGGGGATGATCAGAGTCAGCGGCTTTGAGGGGAATGTTGCGGTCTCGGCGCCGGCGGCTGACGAACCCTGCGCCAGTGCCGGAACAGCAAGCAGCATCGCCGAGATCAGCAGTGCGGCGCCCCACATGGTTCGAATTGAGTTCACGGTCGGAATATCCTTCTGGCAGTTTTCATGAATGTCAGGTCCGCCCTCGGTCGACGAGACCCCGGTCACGGCGGTGTTCGTGATAAGGTAGCACTCGCTATTGCGGACTGTGACGCCATTAGGGATTCGACTTTTTTGCATGATCTTTCCTAATTTTCGAGAGCGGCGCTTTCTCATCCGCGACGCGGTATTCGTGGGCGCTGCTGTAGTCCACCGGCAGCGTGCCGATGCTCACGGTGCCGCTGATATTTTCGATGCCCCCTCAACTCCAGCCGCCCGAACCGATTGAACCAGAGGCTACCTGTCGATCTGCGTGAAGTTCATGCGTTCCTGCTGATCTGCGAGTTGGGTTCGATGACTGCCGCCGCTTCGCAGCTGGGAATGACTCAGTCAGCGGTGTCTCAACTGATCCGGCAGATCGAGACGGATCTTGGCGTCGTCCTGTTCGACAGGCATCGCCGCCCGATCGCGGTTACGGCTGCCGGAGAGCGCTTGCGCGAGGCCGCCGCCGAGATCGTCAATGCGGTGCAGCAGTTGCCTGGCCTCGTTCGTCACGGAAGTCGCAACGCGCTACGCCGGCTCCGACTCGGCTTGGTCGATTCATTCGCCTCAACGATGGGGGCTGACTTGATCAAGGCTTTGCAGAGCAGCGCAAATCAAGTGATGGTCTGGAGTGGACTCACGCCGTTCCTCTATGACTCGCTTGTACTGCGCCAGATCGATATGGCGATCACCGCCGACGCAATGAACGACCGCGATGATTTCGAAGTCCTGACCCTGTTCCAGGAGCCCTATGTGCTGGTCCAGCCATGCCAGGACGGCAAGGCGGCCTGCGTTGACATGGTGCGGCTGGCGGCCAGCCTGCCCCTCATTCGCTACAGCTCGCGTTCGTCTATCGGGAAGCAGGTTGACCGGCAACTCCGTCGACTCGGCATCGATGCGCCACGGCGCTTCGAGTTTGATGCGACCGATCCGCTGTTGAACATGGTCGTGGCCGGCCTTGGCTGGTCGATTACGACGCCCTTGTGCCTGCTTCAGGCGCGTTACCCGCCTGGTTCATTCCATGTGGCACCGTTGCCAGGTCCGGGCATGTCACGGAGCATCTTGCTCATGGCATGGCGCAACGAGCTGGGGACGCTGCCGGCGACCACTGCGGTGTTGGTCCAGGAACTGCTGCGCAAGCACTACTTCCGTCAGGTACTGACGATCGCGCCGTGGCTGACGCTGGGTGATTTCCTGCCAGAGGACTCGAGACGAAGAGACTCGAGCGTTTCGAAAGCGTTGCGTTGACAGACGGGCCGACACGAGCTGGCGACAACGTTCCTACATGACGGTTGCCGCCAATTCGTCGCAGCGCATGAACCGCACGCGCGCGTGTTGGCGCATGAACACGATGAAGCGCTCGAGCATCCGCAAGCGCCCGGGATGGCCGATCAGTTGCGGGTGCAGGGTCAAATGCAGGAACGAACCCGGCCGCTCCATCAGACCCAGGAACTCCTCGCGCCACAACTCTTCGACCACCGCGGGCGGGAAAATTACCCGGCCCGGCAGGCCGGCGTGCATGAAGTAAGGCGCGTCCGCGAGATGCCATTCAACTGGCAGTTCAACCAGCGCCAGCGGCTGCCCGTCGCGTTGATGGCGGTACGGCCGGCTGCGGTCATGCAGATTGGTGGAAACCTTCACGCCGGTCGCCAGCAACAGGTCAATGGTACGGGTGGTGAATTCCCAGGAGGGCGAGCGCCAGGTGACTGGCCGCTGGCCGCAGGCGCGCTCGATCGCGTCCATGCCACCGACCAGTTCCTCGCGCTCGCGAGCGGCATCGAGCAGCAGCGGCGACAAGTGGTTGTAGCCGTGGCTGCCGAGTTCGTGGCCGCGCCGCGCAATTTCACAGACTGCCTCGGGATATCGGTCGGCGGTGACGCCGGGGACGAAGAAAGTAGTCTGGATACCTTGGCGCTCGTACAGGTCCAGCATCGCCGGCAGGCCCTCGTTGATTTCGTAAGTGCCGTGCGAAAGCAAAGCGGGCCGGTTGACGTTCTCAGGCGCCTTGCCCAGCCAGATCGCCTCGGCGTCGAGACACGTGCCCAGAATGACGGGAAAGCTGTCGGTCATCTTCAGACTCAATTCATCATCAGGCTGGGTAGCAGCAGAGCGATCTGCGGAAACATCGTCAGCAGTCCGAGCATGAGAATCTGCAGCAACCAGAAGGGCAAGCTGGCCCAGGCCGCCTCACCAAGCGACACCTGGCCCTTGCTGGTCGCCATCAGCACGAACAGGTTGATACCGACCGGTGGCGTCAGCAAGCCGATCTCGATCATGATGACCAGCATGACGCCGAGCCAGACGGGGTCGTAGCCGGCACCGGTCAGCAGCGGAAAGACGAAGGGCAGTGTGATGAGCAGCATCTCGATGGGTGTCAGCACACAGCCCAGGACCAGATAGAGACCCAGCACAAGAGCCAGCAGGGCGAGCGGGCCGACGTTCATCTTGGCCACGATCACCAGCAGTTCCTTGGGAATGCCGGCTAGCGAGACGGCTTGCGACAGGACCGCCGCGCCGATCAGGATCAGAGAAATCTGGCCAAATACCTGCGTCGTGTTGCGCAACGCGTTCCAGAGGCGCGTGAGCGTGAGCTGGCCATAGAGGGCGGCAAGCAGGATCGCGGTAGCAGCGCCAAGTGCCGCCGCCTCGGTCGGCGTCGCGAAGCCACCGAACGTGGTGCCGAGGATTGAAAGTATCAGCACCAGGAAAGGCCAGGCCTGCATCGACATGAGCAGTGCCTTGCCGAGCGGCACGAATTTGTCCTCGCGACCGATTTCGGCGGGTCGCAGGCGAGCGCGGATACCGATGTAGATCATGAACAGGACAGCCATGAGGATCCCCGGCAGCACGCCCGCGAGGAACAGCTTGCCGATCGAAACATCCTGCCAGGAGCCGTAGATGATCATCGGGATGCTGGGTGGGATCAGGATGCCGAGCGTGCCCCCCGCCGCGATCGAGCCAACAATGCCTGCACGGTGGTATCCGCGCTGCTCCAGCTCTTCGTAGGCGACCGAGCCGACCACGGCCGCAGTGGCAGTGCTTGAACCGCTGATCGCCGAGAAAAGCGTACAAGTGCCGATATTGGTCTGCAGCAATCCACCCGGCAAGCGCGAGAAGAGTGGCGCGATCGCGTTGTAGACGCGCATGGCAATGCCAGTCTCGCCCAGCACTTCGCCGAGGAAGATGAAGACGGGGATCGAGGTCAGCGCAAAGCTGTTGAAGGTGTTCCAGA
>JBDTQC010000312.1:0-4870 GCA_039932405.1 Ideonella sp. | reverse complement strand
GCAATTCCAGCACGCCTTGTCGCTGCAGGCGGCGTTTGCGCGTCCAGTCCCGCAGTGCGTCACGCACGACCTCACTGCTTGACGCGTATTCACCCGTTTCGACAGCGCTGCGGACGATGGCGACCATTTCAGCTGGAAGTGCAATGCTGATTTTCTCGGCGGTGCTGGCCATGGATCGAGTCCGGTAGGAATTGTTCCTACCACGATAGCAAATGAGCAGAACAGCCGCAAGTTGAAGAGAAACCAGGTCCCTCTCCTTATGGCGCTGCTGTAGCGTTACCGCTGAGAGCATCGGGCCTCGTGCCCGACTTCGCCGTGGTGCGCGCATCCCAAGCCGCCGCAAAGGTCCGGCAACCGATACGTCATCTTCCAGGTGTGGCCGCACACGCTCGGCCTCGGGCCGGGAGTCTGCGTGTGCTCGCAAAGTGGCCACGAAATCCGCAATGCCGGTGAATACGAAGGCGACCTGCAAATCGATCAACGTATCGTCACCGACCTGATTGCCGCGTGCAGCGCAGTGCGGACCAAGGTCGAAGCGTTGACGCCGCCGTAGGCAAATATGGACAACCGGCATTCCGCGACTGGCTCGAACGGGTGAATTTCTCTATCGACGCCTTACCATGGCAAAATGTAAGGAATCTTCCAACCCGGAGAGGAGTTGTCCATGTTCGCCACACTCACCAGCAAGGGGCAAGTGACGCTGCCAAAGGAAATACGGGATCGGCTGAGCCTTGATGCCGGGGCGATCCTCGACTTCCAGATTCAGGCAGACAACACGATCACTGCGCGGCGCGTCTTGCCCGATGCTCGGCGCATCCGTGGATTGCTCAAGTCGCCGCACGCCGCACCATTGACCGTAGAGCAGATGGACGAAGCCGTCTCAAAGCACTTGCGGGAAAGGCACACCAAAACGCACGCTCCAGCCCGCTCGGGCCGCAAGTCCAACAGCCGATGATCGGCATCGACACCAACATCCTTCTGCGCCTGTGGCTCAACGATGACCCGGCGCAGAACAAGCGCATCGATGCGCTGCTGGCCGAGCATGGCGGCACGCCCGGATCTTTGCTGGTGACAGATGTCGTCTTGGTGGAGGCGGTCTGGACGCTGAGGTCGGCCTTTGATCAAGACAAGGACGCCCAGTTGATCGCGGTGCGGAGCCTGTTGGAGGAGACCGCGTTCGCGTTCGAGGATCGCGAGGCTGTCGCCGGTGCCATCACGCTGTTCGAAGCGGGCTCATATGGCTTTTCCGACTGCTTGGTCGTCGCCAAGCATGCTCGGCACAGTTGCGACTTGACCGCGACCTTCGACCGAGGCATGCGCAAGCTGCCGGGGGTGAAGGTGCTCTGATCTTCGGGTGAACTGCATTCGGCGCTACGTCAACGGTTCAGTCTGGCAGTGGATGGAACGTCGATGCGCTGCTGGCTGAACGATGTTCGATGACCGAGGCCGTCTCCAAGCGCCTGCGGGACAAACACGGTTGTGGACCGAAGTTCGTCGCCGGTGTCGCCGCGCGCTGTTCGAAGCAGGCAGTAGCGGATTTGCCGGCTGCCTGGTCGTCACGGGGCACGCTTGGCGGCGCTGCCGACCTCGCCGACCAACGCCGTCAGATTTGCCACGACCTCCGCAGGCTTAGGTCGATAGAACACCTCCCCGCCGGTCCCGGCATCGATCCATGCCAGATTCAACGCGTCGTAGACCGGTACCCACTCTCCACCACGTCGCAACTGCATCGCCGGGTTCGGCAGGTAGTGGCCGTGTCCTGAGCGAGTCCACAGTTTGCGCGCCGGCTGGTAGGCACTGGCGATCTCGCCGCGAGCCAACACCTGATTGATGTAGCTGCGTTTTCGTCGCTTGGGCTGCCACAGGTGCGGCGGCAGGTTCTCCAGCACCTGGTGCAACTGCTCGGCAAAGAAGCCCTGCGAAAACTTGTAGGGCCCTTGCTCTCGCGCTGCGCACAGCGACCACTGCGTCTTGATGCCGGCCAGCATCAGCGTCAGCACCCAGTATTCGCCCTGGTGGTGTTCCAGACGCACCAGCCGGCCATCGGTCTGCACGTCCAGCGCCGCCGGCGCCAGGCGATCGAACAAGGTCGCGAGCGATGCCTTGGCAAAGACCGGCTCTTCCATCGCCCGGTTGACGGCATGCTGCCAAGCGGAGTGGCCGAATTCGTCGCGAAGCTGCGGATCGGCACCGCGTGCGAGCAGCGCGTCGATCAAGGCCAGATTGCCGGCGCGCGCCGCCAGCATCAGCGGGGTGGCGCCGACCGGCGTCAGGTGGTCGACGCCGTGCACGTCACACAGGCGCAGGATGTCCTTGAAATTTCGCGCCGCCGAGGCGTGCAGCATGCGCTGGCGCAGCGCCGACAGCGTTCGCTGGTTCATGACCTCGCCAATGCCACGCTCTGTATCCCGAAAAACCGCCATGTCTGCCGGGCGGACGGACATGAACTCGCCCTCCATCACCATGCCGCGCGCCTGCTGGAAGCCCGCCTTGGCCAGCCGTTCGATCCAGCGCTGCTGCCCGTGCCACAAGGCGTAGTCGAGCAGCGCCTGCCGGGGTTTGGCACCGGGGTGGGCAGGATCGAAAGCCTTGGCCGCAAGCTCTTCGACCGACGCCTGGCTCCAGGGCAGCCAGGGCACCGGCTTGTGTTGCAGGAAGGTGTCGCGGATCGCCCGCGCCTGCTGTTCCTTGCCCTGCAGTTCCAGCCGGCGCGCCTCCTGGGCCCATTCTTCCTTGGTCGATGTCTGTACGGCGGTGGCTTGAGTTTCGCCAGCCTGCAACCCCAGCAGATCGAGCAATGGGTGGGCCGTGTCGGATTCGATCAGCGTCAGCGTTTGCACCGCACGCGTCATCGCGACATACAGCGCATTGACGTAGAACTTGTAGAGCTCCAGCGACTTGTCGGCCTTGTCCTTGGCCCGGCGGTAGTCGAGCGTGTCGCCTTCAAGGTCAGCAGCAGCCACGCCTTCGGCCACTTCGGCGTAGGCGTTGCGCTGCCCCGAGACCAGGTTGTAGAGCAGCACATGCGAATACTCCAGGCCCTTGGCTTCGTGCACCGAGAACAGCAGGGGCGTGCGCAGCTGGGCCCGCGCGGCTGCCTTGTCTTCGTCACGCAGCACGATCACGGCGTGGTGAACCGAGCCGCGGCTGGCCGCGTCGAGCGTCTTCAGGGCCGAATCCTTCGCTTGCACCAGCGTGACCTCGCCCTCTTCGCCGGCGGTGCTGGTGACCAGAAAGTTGCTCTCTCGGTCGACCGATCCGAACCGGGCCTGCTTGAGCTTGAGAAGCCGGTTGGCAATGTCGGTGACGCGGCGCGTGTTGCGGTAGTTGGCCTGCAGGATTTGCAACGCCTGGCGTTGCGCGGCCTCGCCGGCCAGGCCTTGCCAGAACAGGCTCTTCACTGCCGCCCAGGAAAAGAAGTTGGGGTGCACGATCTGGTTCGAGTCGCCGCACAACAGGAACTGGCCGGGCCGCTTCAGCGTGGCCAGCACCAAGGCCAGTTGCACCGGGGTCAGGTCCTGCACCTCGTCGATGACGACGAAGTCGTAGGTGGGCTTGGCCAGCGGCAGCCACTCATCGGCGACCAGGTTCAGGTCGAACAAGCCCGTCTCGGACAGCCATTGCCGATAGCGCCCGAACAGGACATGGGCTGCTTCACGCGCGCTCGCCGAAAGCAATGATTGCCGTGTGCCCAGCGCCTGGTAGTCCGCCAGGTTCAAGGCGCCACCGACTTGCGCGCCGATGACGCCGCGAAACTCCTCGAACAAGGCATGGGCATCGAAGTTGCCGAGCGCACGTGCGGCCGCGCGATGGCGCTCGAACCAGCCGCCGAAGGCGGGGAAGCTCAGCTCCCGCCCGGGCGGCACCTTCAGGGTTTCGACAAACTCGCGGTAGCTGAGAAAGTCGACTTCCTGCGCCGGGTTGTCATAGCCGTGAGCGTCATAGAGGCCGCGCGCCGTTTGCGCCAGGTAGGCCGACAAGGTGACATACAGCACCCGGCCTTCCGCCTCGCGAAGCTTGGCCAGCGTGACGGCGGTCTTGCCCGACCCGGCCGAGCCGACGATCACCACCGGCGCCGGCAGCCGCGCGACGGCATCCTGTGCGTCGTCGAAGACGATCGGCTTGTCGAGCAGTTCGAACTGGGCGCGGCTCGGGTGCAGCCAGCTCAAACGCTGGCCATCACCGGCCGGGATCGCTGTCGCGTCGGCCGCCGCCTCCACCTCGATCTTGGCCTCGTCGACCGGCGCACCGCGCAGAAAGCGGCTGCGCTCGTAGGCGTGGTTCTCGATCACCTCCAGCGCCAGGCACACCGTCTCGCCATCGATGTGGGCGAACTGCAGCAACAAGCGGTTGGCGTAGTCGAGCTTGGCGCGGTAGTAGCCGCCGACGTGCAGCTTCTTCACATCCGCGCTGCGGAAATCTCCGGCCTCGATCGCCGCGCGCAACTTGTCGAAGGCAGGGCGCACGCGGCGCAGGTTGAGGTCTTTGTATTGAAGCAGGCGCATGTGCGTGGGCAGGCATCGATCGGAATATTGTGCCGGCAGGCACAGAGTCGACCGATCTTGGCAGGGGTCGAACACCGGAATTCGGGCTTTCAGGAAAGTCTGCCGGCCGCCTCAGTTCAGAAACGAAGTAGGTATCGAGTAGCTATCCGTTCACAGGACCACGCCCGAACCGGTAGCGACGCGCGCGCTACCGGCCGTTCAGTAGTGGTCTCGGCAAGCCACCACGATCAACGTGCCATTTTCGACGCAATAGACAAGCCGATGCTTGTCATCGATGCGGCGCGACCAGAAGCCGGCCAACTGGTGCTTCAGGGCTTCAGGCTTGCCGATGCCTTCGAACGGCTCCCTCCGGACGGCTTGCAGCA
>JBDTQC010000311.1:0-4874 GCA_039932405.1 Ideonella sp. | reverse complement strand
GGCAACGCCCTTTTCCCGCAGGCGCACGGCTTCTTCGATGGCAATCTCGTCGAACGGATTCATGCTCATCTTGACGTTGGCGATGTCGACACCGCTGCCATCGCTCTTGACCCGCACCTTGACGTTGTAATCGACCACCCGCTTGACGGGAACCAGCACTTTCATGGGGATTTGCTCCTCTGGGATGAATGACGCGGTAGCTGGCTCATTCTAAGAGACGGCTGCTGTCGAGCGCATGCCTGGCCCGTCGATCGACAATCCAGGCCCGGCCAACCCCTGCGCACGATGTCCAGACCCGCTCCGCTCCAGACGATGCAACCCGCTGCGGGCGGAATCGGCATTTTCGATTCGGGTCTCGGCGGCCTGTCGGTGCTGCGGGCCTTGCGCCACTTGCTGCCCGCAACGCCGATGACCTACGTGGCCGACTCGGCCTACGCCCCCTACGGCGAGCGCAGTGACGCGGAAATCAGCCAGCGCACGATGGCGATTGCCAACACCCTGATCGGCGCCGGATGCCGGCTGATCGTTGTTGCCTGCAACACCGCAACCGCCGCGGCGATTGCGCTGCTGCGCGAGCGCTGGCCCGATACGCCGCTCGTCGGGGTCGAACCGGGCGTGAAACCGGCGCTGCGCGTGAGCCGCAGCGGGCGCATCGGCGTGATGGCCACCGCAGGCACGCTGCGCAGCGCGCGTTTTCACCGCCTGATCGACCGCGAAGTGGCCGCCGCCGAGCGCCTGCTGCAGCGGCCGATCAGCCTGCACCTGCAAGCCTGCCCGGGGCTGGCCGCGGCGATCGAGACGGCCGATCTGGACAGCGCGGAACTGCAGGCCCTGGTAAGCCGCCATTGCAAGCCGCTGCGCCAGTCCGAAGTCGACACCGTCGTGCTTGGCTGCACCCACTACCCGTTTGTCGCAACGTTGATCCAGCAACAGATCGGCAGCGCCGTGCAACTGGTCGATACGGCCGACGCGGTGGCGCGGCAGGCGAGCGTGCGCTGGGCGGGTTCGGGCCTGGCCGAAGCCACGCCATCCGGTATTCAAATGGAGACTGCCCCTGCCAACACCCGCTATTTCAGCAGCGGCGACATCGAACGCTTGCGCCACGCCGTCAGCCACTGGCTGGGTGATGCGACGCCTGACGTACGCAAGCTGCCGGCACCCGGTTGAATCGACGAAGTGAATCGAAGAGGGGCGGACGACGGCGACCGCGCCAGACTCCTTCAGCCAATCGCCTGTGCGCGCGGATGCCGCTCAGCGCTTGCCGCCGGCAGCCGACGGTGGCAGCCCGAAGATGCTGTCGAACGCCCACGTAAAAACGATGGCGTAGACGAAGAAAAAAACGAATACGCCAAGGTTGGCGACGAATGCCGCCAGGAAGCTGATGTGAAGCCAGAACGCCATCACCGGAACCAGGATGAAGACCAGCCCGCCTTCGAAGCCCAGGCCGTGAACGAAGCGCCGCATTGCCGACCGGCCTGACACCGCCTGGCGCGCCTCCCAGCGCTCGAACATCAGGTTGAACAGGTAGTTCCAGGTCAGCGCAATCGTCGACATCACCACCGCCAGGCCCAGCGAAGAGCCGATCGGCTCATCGAACAGCTTGGCCATGACGGGTCCGATGAACGCGACCGCGAAGATCTCGTAGAGGACGGCCTGAAGAATTCGGCGCTGCGTGGAAGACATGGGCCAAACGATAACCGACCTACCCAGCGCTGCAGACCGCCTTCCGGCCGAACGCCTCGGCCCGTCACGCGCGCCAGGCAAGTCGTGTCGCGAAATGACGGGGTGGCTGTTCATGTCACTGCGCAGTCGTCTACCGCCGCCTGCCCGGCCGAGTTGGCGCTGGGTCGTCGTCTATCCAACCAGCAGACCGCCCGCCAACCGACATGTCCGTTCCGACTCCCGGCCCTCCCCAAGCGCCGACCGGCGTGATGCGTTTCGACCGCTACGCGCTGGACCTCAACCGCCGGCAACTGCTCGCCGACGGCAAGCCGCTGCCGATCGGCGGGCGGGCCTTCGACCTGCTCGACGAACTCGTGCGACAGGCCGGGCGTACCGTCAGCACCGACGCCTTGCGCCGAGCCGTGTGGCCGGACCGCAAGGTCGGCGACAACAACCTGCGGGTGCAGATCACCGCGCTGCGCAAGCTGCTCGGTGACGGGGTGATCACCCTCCATTCCACCCGCGGATACCGCTTCACACTGCCCGTGCTGGAAGAAGGCGATGCCGACATCGCCGATTCGGGGCTGGGCAACCTGCCCATCCACCTGCCGCCGCTGTACGGCCGCGACGACGACCTGAAGGCACTGGCCGAGGGCTTGGTCGGGCAAGCTCGCATCACCCTGGCCGGCCCGGCCGGTGTCGGCAAGACCGCGCTTGCCCGAGCTGCTGCCCACCTGCGACGCACCGATCCTGTCGACGGGGTGTGGTGGGTCGACCTGGCCGCACTTGGCGAAGCATCCCAGCTGCCCGACCGAATTGCCGCGCTGCTTCAGATCAAGCTCCAGGCCGAGGCACCGCTCGACTCGCTCGTGCGGGCACTGGCCGACAAACGCATGCTGCTGGTACTGGACAACTGCGAGCACCTGAGCGAGGTCGCCTGTGAACTCGCTGACGCCCTGCTGCGCCGCGCGCCGCGAGTGGCCGTGCTGGCAACCAGCCGCCGGCCGCTGAAGTGCGCCGGCGAGTTGCTGCTGCGCCTGGGCTCGCTGGCACTCCCCGACGGCCCGGGGCTGGCTGCAGCCCGTCACAGCGGCGCGGTGGTCTGGTTCGAGGCACGTGCACGAAGGGCGGATCCGGAGTTTGCCGTGACCACCGACAACGTCGAGGCCGTGGTCGATATCTGCCAGCACCTGGATGGATTGGCGATGGCAATCGGCTTGGCGGCCGCTCGGGTCCCGCTGCTCGGCGTGGCGGGCCTGCGCGCGCGCCTGGTCGATCGGTTTCGGCTGCTGACCAGCGACAGTCAGGATCCGCGCGGCCATCCGCAGGCGCTGGGCGCTGCACTGGACTGGAGCCACGAACTGCTGGCTGAATCGGAGCAGATGGTGCTGCGCCGCCTCGGGATGTTTGCCGGCAGTTTTGCGCTGGACACGGTGCAGGCGCTCGCGCGCGACGAATCGCTGGACGACTGGGCCGTGCTCGATGCGCTGAACGCGCTGATCGACCTCTCGTTGGTATTCAGCGACCCCGCGGCGCTGCAGTCCGGCGCGCCGATGCGCTACACGATGCATGAGAGCGTGCGCCTTTATGCGCGGCAGCGCCTGGAAGCCAGCGGCGAGGCCACTTCGCTGCGGGAACGGCATGCGCGGGAGATGCTGGCGCTGGTGCTCGGCGGCCGCGCTGTAGCAGCCCCGCCGCCCGATCCGATGACGGTGCTTCTGCCGGACGCCGACCACGACAACCTGCTGGCGGCCATCGCCTGGGCGCGCGAACACGACCTGGCGCTGGCGCTGACGCTGGCCGTCACGGCCAACCCCTACATGCGCCGACGCGGCCACCACCTGGAGGCACGCCGAATCGGCGCGGCCCTGTTGAACGACAGCCGCTCGGCCGACCACCCCGAGGCGGTGGTTCAGCTGCAGATCGCGCAGGCGGCGATCAGCTTCGAGCAGAACGACCTGAACCGGACGCTCGAGCTTGCCCGGGCGGCGCTCGGCGCCCTCTCGAAGCTGCCCCTCAATGAAGCGCTGCTCGGCGAGGCCTGGTCCTGGATAGGCGTGGCGCACCAGATGCACAACGAGATCGACCTGGCCGAACCCGCGTTGCGCGAGTCCCTGGACCATCTTCGCCAGGCCGGGCGACGGGCCGATGCCGCATCCCAGCTCAATAACCTGGGCCTGCTGATGGTCGAACGGCGGCAATTCGGCGAAGCGAGGGCCTTGTTCGCGGAGGCATTGGCGCTGAACCGCGAACTCGGCACGCCCTGGGGCACCGCCATGACCCTCGAGAACCTGGGCGAAGCGGCCTATGCCGAAGGCAATTGCGAGGCTGCTCTCGCGCACTGGCAAGAGGCCGTGCCGATCATGCGGGCGCTCGGCCATATCTACCAGGAAGCCCAGCTGCTGACCTACATCGGACAGGCCCTGCGTCGGCTCGGCCAGCGCGATGCCGCGCTCGCCCACGCCCGGGAGGGCCAGCGCATCAGCCTGGCCCGGCAGCTGGGCGGCCTGGTTGCCGACGGACTGACGCTGCTCGCTGCGCTGGCCGCCGACCAACACGAACAGCACCGGGCCGCGGTGCTGCTGTGCATGGCAGACAAACAGCGCGGCAAGTTGCCGGCAATCGGACCAGCGGCGATCGACCGCCGGGAGACCGAGGTCGCGGTGCGCAGCGCAATCGGCGAGGCGGCGTGGCAGGCAGCACGACTGGAGGCGGATCGATCGTCGCCAGCGCAAGTCGTCGGCTGACCAAGGCGTGATGGGGGTCGCCCACCGCGAGGCGCCGCGCGATTCTGCGAGATCCGTCCGACATGGCCGCGCGATTAGCGCTTTTTAGCGGCGAGGACAGGCGTAATGCGATCCCCGTGAGGCCAAACGCAGCACCCGCAAAGTCTGCGGAAATCCAGGCCTGGAATCCAGGCCGATCAGCGGCTTGGGCCGAACCAATGTAACTTCACAAGGAGCAACGCACATGGACGTCAAATGGAGGCTGGCCAAGGCCGGCACTGGGCGCGACGAGGCGCCGGATTACCTGGGCAACCAGCAGCTGTACACGAACTTGAATTTGAGCCCGTTCTCGGCGCTGAAGTTCACCGGCATGGGCGAATTCAATATCCCGCCACGAACGGAGTTGCTGTTCATCGGCGGGCGAACCGGCATCACCGACGCACTGAAACAATCGCACGGCCACCAGTTCAACACGAAGAACCCAAC
>JBDTQC010000310.1:0-4877 GCA_039932405.1 Ideonella sp. | reverse complement strand
CCCTGCTGCCGACCAACCGATTCAGGCTGCGCCGCAACCGTTGCGCTTCGTCGACGACTATCTTCCGGCCTTGCTGGCGCAGGCCCATCAACTGATCTCGTCGGAATTTCATCAAGTCACGCGGGCGCACGGCTTTTCGGTGTCGGAATGGCGGGTCATGGCCAGCCTGGCCGGCGGTACTGCGCTCAGCATCGGCCGGCTGGCACAGATCACCATCCTGAAGCAGCCAACCGTGACCCGCATGCTCGATCGGATGAGCCGCGATGGGCACGTCGAGCGCTTGCCCCACGACAGCGACCGGCGCGTCACGCTGGTCCGAATCACCGACCAGGGTCAGCGCAAGGTGCAGCATCTGACCGAATTGGCCCGCGACCACGAACGGCGCGTGCTGGAGCCGTTCGGCCTGCAGCGCGCGGAGGCCTTGAAAGCGACGCTGCGCCGGATGATCACGCTGCACGAGGGCGCAGCGGGTAACGGCGAACTCCGCATCGATTGACGGGTTGCCTGCATTTCGTGGGAGCGAGTTCTGGCGCGATTCAGCCAGGCCCAACCCCACCGCGCCCGGAGGCGCCCACCACGGCAGACCGTCAGGAACGCGACATGACCGGCCCTGGCACGCCTTCGTCGACCGGTACCAGTAACCACAACAAGCCATAGAGCACAGCACCGGTGCCACCGCACAGCAGCAGCAGAACGAACAGCAGGCGCACAGCCCAGGCGGCCAGTCCCGACAGTTGCGCGAGACCGCCACAAACGCCACCGAGCCAGCGGTCGTCGCGGCTGCGGCGGAAGCTGTTGATCGCAGCCACCACCGGCGCAGCCTGAGCGCGCGGCGCATTGCCTTGCAGCACCCGGGCCTTGGCGCGCACGAACTCGTCTTCCGACAAAACACCACGCTGGTGCAGCTCGCCCAATCTTGAAAGTTCTTCGCTGTCCGACATGGTGGCTCCCGATTCGATTGAAGTTGATCAGAGCGCCAAGCCTACCAGCCGGCCTGCTGCGGGACTACTCGGTTCTGACAGACTGCCGGCGCGGCGGCACCAGCTGCGAATCGGGAGGATGCACGTCATTCCCCGGGCTGTAGAGCCGTTTCAGAGCTGAGGGTTCACGCATCGCCATTGCACACCTGCAGAACTTCCCGAGCCGCGCTCAATCCGAGGGCGACAGGCAACAGGCCAGGACAAACGAAAGCAGCTGCGGCCCCGAGAACCGGTCTTCTGGCAGACCCGGAACGTAGCCGAAGGATTCGCGCAGGGCGGGCGACACGCCGTCGTCCAGGCGCAGCGCCATCCACTCTTCGGCAAAGCAGACGTCGTCGATCGGGCCCTGCCAGCGCAACTGAAAATCACCGTGACGCGGATCGGCACGAATCGACGCCAGACGCTGATGCAAGTGAAAGCGATCACCCTCCAGCACCTGTACGAAATATCCGTCGAGCAACAACAGCCCGCCGGTCAGGCCAAAACGACTGTTGCGATTGTGCGAGACACGAATGATGTCGTAGGCCTGATGTGCGTCGACCCCTTCGTGGGCCCGGCTTACATAGATGACTTGTTCGAGCATGGAGATAAAAGGCTGGCAAGCGGCGCTCCCGCTCCACTTGCATTGAGTGCATCCAGAAGCTGCGGCAAATCAGAGACGGGCACCGGCCGGCTGAAATAGTAGCCCTGGGCCTCGTCGCAACCCTCGGCGCGCACGCTCTGCAACTGTTGTTCGGTTTCCACGCCTTCGACGGTGATCGCGATAGCCAGACTTCGCCCCAGGCTGACCACGGCGCGGATGATCGACAAGGCGTCGTCGCGTACGCCCAGATCGCGCACGAAGCTGCGGTCGATCTTGATTCGATCGAAGGGAAAGCTGCGCAGCAGGCTCAAGGAAGAGTATCCCGTGCCGAAGTCATCCATCGCAATGCCCACACCGCGTTCGTGCAACTCGCGCAGCGCAGCCGCTGCCTGTGCACTGTCGTCGAGCATCACCGATTCGGTGATCTCCAGTTCGAGCCGATTTGGCGGCAGGCCCGACTCGAGCAGCGCCGCATTGACGTCGCGCAGCAGCGATCCCTTGCGGAACTGGACTGCCGAAACGTTGACGGCTACGCGCACCGGCTGATCCCAACGCATGGCTTCGCGGCAGGCCTGGTGCAACACCCAGCGCCCGATTTCGGCAATCAGCCCGGTCTCTTCGGCCAGCGAGATGAACTCGATCGGCGCGACCAGGCCACGCAGCGGGTGGTGCCAGCGCAGCAGCGCTTCGAGACCGCTGACCTGTCCCGTGCCCATGTCGATCTGCGGCTGATAGAGCAGTTCGAACTCTTCGCGTTCGATGGCCAACCGCAATTCGGCTTCCATGCCGCGCCTGGCACGGGCAGAACGGTCGAACTCGGGTTCGAAGAAGCGGAAGGTCGCCCGGCCGTCGCCCTTGGCACGGTTCAGCGCCAGATCGGCATTGCGGTGCAATGTTTCCGAGTCTTCACCGTCGAACGGTGCGATGGCGATGCCGATGCTGGCGCCGACGTTCAGGACCAGACCATCGATCTCGAAGGACTCGCCGAGCGCTGCAACCAGCCGCTGCGCCAGTTTGGTTGCAGCAGCCGGTTGTGCGGCGCCACAGTGCACGATGGCGAATTCATCGCCACCCAGACGTGAAATCAGGTCGGTCTCGCGAGCACAGTGGCGCAACCGTTGCGCAACCTCCTGCAACAGCCGGTCACCCACAAGGTGGCCATGGCTGTCGTTGACCGCCTTGAAACGGTCAAGGTCCACGCACAGCATTGCCAGATCCTCGCCGCGCGCGTGGCGCTTGAGGCGATCGTCGAATCCTTCGCGCAGATGGTTGCGATTGGGCAGGCCGGTCAGCGTATCGTGCAGCGCCAGGTGCGCGACGCGTGCCTCGTCGCAGCGGCGCTGTGTCACGTCTTCGTGCAAGGCCACGCAACTGCCATCGGGCAGACGCGACACCACCACTTCGACGGTTCGTCCGTCATCCAGCAGCCACTCGCGGCGTCGAGTACCAGCGCTGCCATGGCCGGGTTGCGGTTGATCGCGGCTGCGCGCCGTCTCGATGCCACGGGTGCGGGCCATGATTTCCGCAAACGAAGTGCCGGGCACCGAAATTTCATCCGGCAACCCCCACAGACTCAGGTAGCGCTGATTGCAGAACATCAGTCGATCCTGCCCGTCGAATACGCACAAGCCCAGCGGCAGCTGCTCCATGACAAAGCGCACCAGCGCGGTATCACCTGCCAATGCATCGACCGGCAGGTCAGCGCCAGCGGCTGAGTGAACGGGTGTCGACAGCACGGCCACGGCGAGCGGGCACAAAGGCAAAGGCTCGACGGTCGTGGGCATGCGGGTACGGCGGTTTCCGGAAGGGCTGCCCGTTTATCGGCCAATTCGCGGCGAACCTGAAGCGGGGATCAGATGAAAAAACAGTTGGTCGTTGTGCCCCAGCGGCCTATTCTCGATGAGGATTTCTGAATCCGTGGCGCACGCTTTCGACATGAAGTCGTGTCGGCGTGCGGTCTCGCATCACCCCACGCTGCACAGGTGATCGAATCCGGGATCTGGATCAGGCAAAAAACCGCGCAGCGATCCGACTTCAACCGACTGCGACAAGTTTTTCCGAATGCTATTCTCGCCTTTCTCAATGCGAATGGACGGCTGCGGGTAGAACAGGCAGAGGCTAGGCCGAACCGGCCGCAGCCGACCGAAAGAGGCCTTTGGCATGACCCAACCCACCGCGTTCAAGTTGCCGTCTTACGTGATCGACCGCGTCATGAAAAAACGCGGCCGCCTGCGCGTCTTCGAGCGTTTCGAGCCGCGCGAGAGCGCGTTGGTGGTGGTCGACATGCAGGAGTTCTACGTGCGCGACGTTCCCTCGGCCGTTGCCATCATTCCCAACATCAACCGGCTGGCGCGCGCATTCCGTGAACGCGGCGGGCACGTGGCATGGGTCAACATGCTGGCCGGCGAAGACGGGCGCAGCCTCTGGCCGCTCTACCACGACTATTTCTTCACGCCCGAAAACGCGCGCCGCCACCGAGACAACCTGAGCCGTGGCCACCCTGGTCAGGTGCTGCACGCCGATCTCGAGGCCCGACCCGAAGACATCCATGCCGAGAAGCGGCGCTTCAGCGCATTCATTCCGAAATATTCCGATCTGCCCGAAAAGCTGGACGCGCACGGCATCCGCAACGTGGCGATCGTGGGCATGCTGACCAACTTCTGCTGCGAAACCTCGGCGCGCGATGCGATGATGCTCGACTACCACGTCGCGATGGTCTCTGACGCCAACGCTGCACGCTTCGAAGACGACCACAACGTCGGCTTTCAGACCGTCTTCCAGAGCTTCGGCGACGTCGTCACCGTCGACGAAATGCTCGACACGATGCTTCTCCCGATCGTGCCACCAGCCGCCCGGCATCCCCTGGGTGGCTAACAGCGGCTACGGCCAAACACGCGTAGTACAGCAATGAAAACCCAGGTTGCAATCATCGGTGCCGGGCCGGCAGGGCTCGTTCTGGCCCACCTGCTGCAGCGCCAAGGCATCGAATCGGTGGTGCTCGAATCGCGCAGCCGCGAATACGTCGAGGCGCGTGTGCGTGCCGGTGTGCTCGAGTCCGGCACCATCGACACCCTGAGCCGACTCGGGCTGGGCGAGCGCATGCTGCGCGAGGGGCTGGTCGACAAGGGCCTGGACATGCGGTTTCGAGGCCGCACCATCCACCTCGACCTGCCAGCGCTGACCGGGCGAAACGTGCAGATCTACGGTCAGCAAGAGGTCGTCAAGGATCTGATCGCCGCACGCCTGTCGAACGGCGACCCGCTGATCTTCGACGCCGAGGTCTTGCGCCTGGAAGGAATGGACAGCGCCACGCC